>CAIYZX010000081.1 GCA_903930745.1 uncultured Chloroflexota bacterium
CGCGACGCACCTGGACGTGGAGCCGGACCCGGCGGACTGGATCGAGCCGCTGCTGCTCCGGGCCGCGCGGTTCCTGCCCGCCATCGCCGATGCACCCATCCGGGGCGTCCGCTGCTGTCCCCGCCCGCTCTGCGCGGATGGACGGCCGCTCGTGGGCGCGGTGCCGGGCTCACGGGACCTCTACATCGCCGCCGGGCACGGGCCGTGGGGCATCTCCACCGGGCCTGCGACCGCGCGCATGGTCACCGAGCTGGCGCTGGGCGGATCACCGGTCATCCCCGCGGAGCTGGATCCGGCCCGCTTCGGGATCCCGGGCGCCTGATCGCGGGCGCCGGATCCGGGTCTCGGCCGCGCCGCGCGCGAGAAGCGCCCAGAGGGCTGGCGGGAGCGCATGGGAGTCGAACCCACCGCGCGACGCCGAGCGCCGCGCCACTGGTGTTGAAGACCAGGCGGCCCACCGGGACCGCTCCGCTCCCCTCAGGGCACCGATTGTGCCGTATCGACATCCAACGGCGCAGGCGTGGCCCCGTCGCCGGCGGGGCGTCAGGCCGCCTGGGGCTCCCGGGGCCCGGCTGCGCCGTCCGCGACGGCCCTCGCGGCCATCTCACGTGCCATGCCCCGGAAGATGGCGGGGTGGATGGGCGTGAGCAGGGACCAGTACGCGAGGCCCCACAGCCCCTTCGGCTCGAAGAAGGCCGACTGCACCAGGCGCGCCCCGGCGCCGCCGGGCGTGGGCTCCACCTCGTACTGCAGCCAGGCCCTCCCGGGCAGCTTCATCTCCGCCCGGAGACGCAACAGGGCCGGGGCACGGATCTCCTCCACGCGCCAGAAGTCAACGGCGTCGCCGACACGCAGGTGATCGGGGTCACGACGACCCAGGCGCATCCCCACGCCGCCCACGACGCGGTCCGCGACACCCCGCAACCGCCAGAGAAGGTTGGCGTACGGCCAGCCGGTCCGGCCACCCACGCGCTCGACCTGCGCGAACAGCGCCTCCGGGGACGCATGCACCTCCACGACCCTCCGGTCCACGATCATGCCCTCCCGGCTGTGGGAGGCGGGCAGACTGGCGCGATCGGTCTTGGCGTAGGCGTCGAACCACGTTGACTCCACCGCGTGGCGGTCCGTCCGGTCCGTCGCCCGGGCCAGCGCCTCGTCCAGCGAGTGCGGTGTCACGCCCAGCCGCGCGGCGGGCCCCGGGTCGCGGACCACAACCTCGTTGCGCAACCCCTCGATGAGCGGGCGCGCGATGGAGGCCGGCACCGGGGACACCAGGTTGACCCAGTACGAGGAGAGCCGCGGCGTGAGGACCGGCACGGGGATCATCAGGCGCCGGAGCCCCCGCCGGCGGGCATAGGCGAGCATGATGCCGCCGTAGCTCAGGACATCCGGCGAGCCGATCTCCACGATCCCGGTGACCTCCGGGTGGTCCGCCGAAGCCGCGAGGTAGTCCAGGACATCGCGGATGGCGATGGGCTGGCAGCGGGTCGCCACCCAGCGCGGCGTGATCATGATGGGGAGCCGCTCCGTGAGGGCGCGCAGCATCTCGAAGGATGCGCTGCCGGAGCCGATGACGATGGCAGCCCGGAACTCCGTCACGGGGACGCCGTGCCGCGCCAGCTCCGCCCCGGTCTCGTGCCGGCTGCGCAGGTGATGCGAGAGAGCCGGGTCGTCGTCCGAGCCAAGGCCGCCCAGGTACACGATGCGCCCAACGCCGGCGGCGCGGGCTGCCTGCGCGAAGGCGCGGGCGGCCATGAGATCGCGCTCCGCGAAGGCGTGCGCCCCTCCCGGGACGCCGCGGCGCGTTCCCTCCCCGGAACGGGCGGCAGGCGTGGGGCCCATGGAGTGCGCGAGGTAGTAGGCAAGCTCCACGCCCTCCATCGCCACGGGAAGCGAGGACGGCTCAAGGAGGTCCGCCTGCACGATCCGCGCCCCGGGGAAGCGGTCGCGCAGGGGGCGGACGTCGCGACCCATGAGGACCAGCTCGTGGCCCGCGGCGGCGAGAAGCGGGACGAGCCGGCCACCCACGTAGCCACTGGCGCCAACGATGAGGATGCGCATGCCTACCGTTCGCACCTGGGCCGTGGGCGGATGGCGGAGGGTGTTCGTCGCCCGGCGGCCCGGCGAACGGCGCTCAGGTGGCGACCACCTCTGGCATCGGCACACCCAGCTCGGCCGACAGGGTGGCCAGGCGATCCCACGTGTGCGCCGCGACCGGCACGCCGGCACGGCGCCGCTTCGCCGCCATCGCCGCCCCGGACTCCGCAGGAGCGCGCACCGGGGCCGCACCCGTCTCCACCGGCACGCTCTTCACGTAGCCAAGGAACGACTCCACCTCGCCGGTGAACTGGGCCAGGGGCCGGAACCGGGCGATGTCGATGCCGATGGCCAGCACGCCCTGGTCCGACGCCTGCGGGTCCGCGGAGACCACACCGGCACCCGTGAGCGCGCCCGCGAGCGCCTCCGTCACGAGCGCCAGGCCAAAGCCCTTCACGCCGCCCACGTGCCGGAGCCTGCCGGACGGCCCAACCCACTCTGGCGGGATGGGCTCGCCGCGATCCTCCGCCTCGGAGAGCCGGCCGCGCGCCACCACGGACGTCGCCATGTCCAGCACGAGGTGC
>CAIYZX010000082.1 GCA_903930745.1 uncultured Chloroflexota bacterium
GGCCTGCCCGCGCCCGGAGCCCGCACACGAGAGGTTGATCTCCACGGCGGCGATGCCGGGCACGCCATCGAGGCGCCGCGCGGCGTCCGCGAGATCCGCGGTGGAGTCACCGCACAGGTTGAGGATCACGGGGATGTCCCAGGTGGCCCAGGTGGCGGCGTACCGGTCCAGCACGGTGTCCAGGCCCGGCGCCACGAGACCCGTCCCGGTCAGCAGGCCGCCCACCACCTCCGCGGTCCGTGGAGCGGCGTGGCCGCCGCGCGGCCTGAGCGAGACGCCGCGCGTGACCAGGGCGCCCAGCCGCGCGAGGTCCACCACGTCCGCGACCTCCACGCCGAAGCCGAACGGCCCGGACGCGGCGATGACCGGATTCGCGAGGACGAGGCCCGCGCCCAGGTCCGCCGCGAGGTCCACGGGGCGGCCGCCCAGGGCGTCGAACGTGAAGCCGGGGCCGTCAGCAGCGGGCGGGACAGGCGCGGCGCCGGGAACGATGGCCGCCGAGGGCTTTCCCAGGAGTGGCGCAGGCGCCTTCGGCAGCGGCGTGATCGCCGGCCGCATCCTGCGCGTGGTGGGCGTGCGCATCGCCTTGGCGACGTTGGCCCGCCGCTTCGCCTTCACCGCGCGGCTCCCCCGTCCCCCGCATCGGCGGCGGCGTTCCCGCCGGATCCCAGGGCCGCCCGGCGCCATGTCAGGGCGGTGGCCAGCGTCCAGGCGAGGATCCCCGCGATCACCGCCCACTCCAGGGCGGCCAGCAGCCAGAACTCCGGCCGCGCGTCCGGCGAGGCCAGGAAGTGCCCGTTGTCGGCGACCTTGTTGTTCGGGATCTCGCGGAGGAACGCCACGAACGCCGCCACGGTCAGCGCGCCGATGAGCGCGAGCCACCGCGGCACCCGCGCGTCACGCCTCCGCACGATGTCCAGCGAGGCGAGCGCCACGGAGATCCAGCCCCAGTTGAAGAACAGCATCGCGGCAAAGGTGTGCCTGCCGATGTCGTTCATCGGGAAGACGCCCACGAAGAAGCCGCCGACGCCGGCCACGATGCCGATGGGCGCCCACAGGACCCGCGGCCAGCCGCCCAGGGACGCCGCGAGACAGACCATGAAGACGAGGAAGCCGATGCCGCCCGCCATCAGCCCGGTGTTGAACGCGGCCGCCATCGTGGAGACGCCCAGCTCGCCCAGCTCCGAGACGAAGTGGTTCAGCGGGTTGTACGGCTCGCCGCCCTTGCCCGTGTAGGTGACCGCCGCGATCACGCAGCCCGCCACCAGCGCGCCCACCCCGCCCAGCGCAGCCGTGCTGCCCAGGCGCGCCACCGCGGTGGAGCGGGTCATCATCGTCGCCGGGTTTCTCACACGTCTCCCCAGTCCAGCTCATCGAACGCGAAGGCCGGCCCCTCACGGCACACGCGCACCGTGCCCGAGGCTCCCTCAACGGCGCAGCCGCCGCACGTTCCTGCCGCACACCCGGCCACCTGGTCCAGGGCCACCGCCAGGAACGCCTTGCGGCGCGCCTCGGCGGATCCGGGTGCGGCCACCTTGCCGCCGCCGCGCTTGCGCCCCAGCGTGGCCACGCCCAGCCGGTCACGCCGGCCGCGCGCCAGGCGCACCAGCTCCGCGAGCATCAGCGGCGGGCCGGCGGCGAACGACTGGTCCGCCCACGCC
>CAIYZX010000083.1 GCA_903930745.1 uncultured Chloroflexota bacterium
CAGACGGACGGGCCGTACTGGCGGCGCGGCTCGCTGGCCCCGGACTACGACGCGCTCGAGTGCGCGGTCTTCTCCATCGCCGGCTGGACGGACGGGTACACGGATCCGCCGTTCCGGATGCAGGAGCGCTGCGGGCGGGCGACGTCGGTCCGGACGCTGTGCGGCAACTGGGTCCACTCGTTCCCCTCGGACGCGTACCCGGGCCCCAACCTGGACTGGCTCCACGAGCTGGTCCGCTTCTTCGACCGGTACCTCAAGGGGATCCCCAACGGCTGGGAGGACGAGCCGGCGGTGGTCTGGTTCGAGCGCGGCTACGCGGAGCCCGAGCCGTTCCCCGCCGCCTGGCCGGGCGAGTGGCGCGCGGCGGGTGCCTGGCCCGTCCCGGGGATCGAGGAGCGCGTGCTGCACCTGCAGGCGGGCGCCCCGGGTCTCGGCGGCGAGCTGGCGGACGGCCCCAGCGGCCCCGGCAACCCCGGCGAGCGCCCGGTCGTGACCCCGATCCGCCACCGCGCCACGGCCGGCACCGCGGGCCCGCTCTCGTGGGGCGCCGGCTGGCACCCCAACGGCCTGGCGCGCGACCTGCGCCCGGACGAGGCGAAGGGCGCCACCTGGACCGGCGAGCCGCTGGCGGCCCCGCTCTCGGTCATCGGCGTCCCGGAGGCGGTTCTCCACCTCACCGCCACGATGCCCATCGCCACCTGCCACGTCCGCCTCTCCGACGTGGCGCCGGACGGCACGTCCACGCTCGTGGCCCAGGGCGTGCTCAACCTCACCCGCCGCCTCTCGCACGTGGACCCGTCGCCCGTGCCGACGAAGGGCATCGCCACCGAGGAGGTCCGGATCCCGATGCGGACCACCGGCTACCGCTTCGCCGCCGGCCACCGGGTGCGCCTCACGGTCCTCACGTCCTACTGGCCGGTCCTCTGGCCGTCGCCGCTCCCCGGCGAGCTGCGCGTCCACCACGGGGGCGCCGCCGCCCCGTCCCGCCTCGTCCTGCCCGTGCTCCCGGACGACGTCCCCACCCTCCCCGTGCCGCCCTTCCGCCTCGAGGACGCGGGCCTGCGCGACGTGGGGACCGGCCGTGAGGACACGCCCGAGTGGCGGATCACCGAGGACGTCATCAACGGGACGGTGACCGTCACGATCTTCGATGGCGGCGAGAGCACCCAGGAGGACGGCTCGCGGCTCTACAGCTCGGAGCGCCTCGTGCTCGCCGCCTCGGACGCGGACCCGGGCACGGCGTCCCTGGACTCGGACGTTGTCTACCGGCTGGACGTGGACGGCCACGCCATCGACATCCGGGCCACCGGGCGGATCGCCTCTGACCCGGGCACGTTCCACGTCAGCGTGGGGCTGGACGTCCGCCTGGACGACGCACCCTTCTTCGAGCGGACCTGGGACGAGCGGATCCCGCGCAACCTCGTCTAGGGGCCGGTCAGGCGTACGATGGCCGTGGCCCGTTCGCCGGCCGTCATCGCGGCGCACTGGGACCCAACGGGGTGGAGGTTCGCCGGATGTCAGACACGCCGCTCGTGGGTCCCATCGATCTCGCCATCGAGGTCGTCGTGCCCGCCACGGACGCCTGGACCGCCATCACGGACCCGGCGCGCATCGCCGAGTGGTTCACGCAGGCCTCCTCGCTGGGCGAGCCCGGCAGCGCCTACACGCTGGACTTCGGCGAGGGCAGCGTCGTGCGTGGCACCGTGCTGGAGGTTGACCCCGGTCGCTCGTTCACCCACTCCTGGACGTGGGATGACGCGACGGCGTACGAGACCACCACCGTCACCTGGTCCGTGGAGGCTCTGCCCGACAGTGGGTCCCGGATCCACCTCGTCCACGACGGGTGGCATGACGCGGGCCTGGACGCCGCCGTGCGCGACGACCACGAGAGCTACTGGGCAGGCTACCTCGAGGATCTCGGGGCCCTCCTCGGGGAGGCGTGAGCACCGGAGCCCGCCTCGGGGCGCTTGCAGACCGGGCCTATCGCCGCTTCCACCCCGACGCGCGGCTGATCCTCGTCATCAGCCTGGTCGCGGGCGCGGGCATCAGCCTGTGGTGGATCGACTTCAACCTGTATCTCGTGGCCCTGGGCCTGCCACCGCAGACCATCGGGCTTGTCTCCACGATCGCCTCGCTGGCGGGCGGCCTCGTGGCGTTCCCCGCCTCCGCGCTCTCGGACCGCGTGGGCAGGCGCGCCGTCTTCGCGGGCGGCCTCGTGGCGGCCCTCGCGTCGCTCGCGCTGCTGATGGCCTCCCCCGCCCTGCCCGTGGTCATCGTGGCCGCGGCGCTCTGGTCAGCCGGCAACCAGGCGTACGGCGTGGCCATCTCGCCGTACCTCACGGAGCGCTCCGAGCCGGAGCACCGCAACGAGCTCTTCGCCATCCAGTTCGCCACCAGCAACGTCACGAACGTCATCGCCGCGATCCTGGGCGGCGTGGTGGCCACGGCCGTCGCCTCCGCGATGGGCTTCACCGCGGGCGGCCCGGACACCTACCGGATCATCATGGTGATCATGGCCATCCTGGTGGCCGCGGGTCTGGTGCTGGTCCTCCGCCTCTCGGACGACCGCCCGTCCCGCACCGCCACCGCCACCGCCCGGAGCGCCGGCGAGCCTGCCGCCTTCCCGCGTGACCCCCGCCATCGCCGCTCGCGCACCTTCATGGCGATCACCATCGTCAACCGCGGGCGCTTCGCGAAGCTGGTGCTGCCGGGCTTCCTGATCTCCATCGGCGCGGGGCAGGTGATCCCGTTCCTCAACCTGTTCATCCAGCGCAAGTTCGGCCTGGACCTCGCCTCGCTCAACGCCGTCTTCGCGGTCACGTCACTGGGCACGGTGCTCGCGATCCTCGCCCAGCCGTGGCTCGCCCGCCGCTTCGGCCAGCTCACCTCCGTGGTGCTGGTCCAGGGAGCCTCCATCCCGTTCCTCCTGGTGCTGGGCTTCTCGCCCGTCCTCTGGACGGTGATCGCCGCGATGATGGTCCGCAACTCGCTGATGAACGCCGGCAACCCCATCTTCAACGCCTTCTCCATGGAGCAGGTGGACCCGGTGGAGCGAGCCAGCCTCTCGGCCGCGATGAGCGTCCTGTGGCAGATCGGCTGGGTCGTCGGCGGCACGTGGTACGCCTCGCTGCAGGCGGCGCTTGGCTTCGAGGCCGGCTACACCGTGAACTTCGCCACGATCATCACGCTCTACACGATCGCCACGGGCCTGTACTGGACCTGGTTCCGGGCCGCGGACCGCCGCGTCCTCGACGCTCGCACCTGAGCGACCAGGCGCCCCCGGTTGCCCGCCTGCGGACAGCCCGCCTGGCCGAGACCGGGCCGTGGGCCGCCCGGGCCGCTACACTGCCGCCCATGGCAGATGCGCCCGTCCCCGCCCGTCCCAAGACCGCGATCCCCCGCAATCCCGGCCGTCACGAGCTGGGCATGAAGGCCACGCTCCTGTTCCCGGACAGGGAGATCGTGGAGCGCTTCTACGTGCCGCTGGTCTACACCGCGTGTCGGACCTGCTACAGCGAGCTGGAGCCCCAGGAGATCTTCCGGCGGGCGCGTGACGGCGAGATCGCCCCGGCCAGCATGCAGAGGCTGATCTCCAACGTGGTGGAATCCGGCCACGGGTCCACCATCGAGCACATCGTCTTCACCTTCGCCCTCTCCGGCGTCTCTCGGACGCTCTCGCACCAGCTGGTGCGCCACCGCGCGGGCGTGGCCTTCGACCAGCAGAGCCAGCGCTACGTGAAGTACAAGGGCGCGGCCACGATGCTCCCCGGGACCATCGCCGAGGCGGACCCGGCCCTGCGCTCCCGCTACGAGGAGCAGGTGGACGGGGCCCTGGGCCTGTACGCGGACCTCGTGGACGCGGGCATCCCGGGCGAGGACGCGCGGTTCGTCTTC
Organism: uncultured Chloroflexota bacterium; assembly: GCA_903930745.1. Taxonomy (GTDB): domain Bacteria; phylum Chloroflexota; class Limnocylindria; order Limnocylindrales; family CSP1-4; genus CAIXZV01. The sequence goes on from CAIYZX010000083.1 coordinate 3,895, forward strand.
CCGAACGCCACGCGCACGAACCTCGTGATGACCACGAACCTGCGCGCGCTGATCCACATGTCCGGGCTGCGCCTGTGCACCATGGCCCAGTGGGAGATCCGCCGGCTCTTCCAGTTGATGCGCCACGAGATCTTCGAGGTCTCGCCGTTCCTGGGCTCGTTCCTCGCGCCCAAGTGCGTGGCCCTGGGCTACTGCGACGAGTTCAACAACCGCGACGAGCACTGCCCCATCCGGCCGCACAAGGACACGGTCCTCGCGGTCTGGGCGCAGAAGAAGGCCGAGGCGAAGGCGGCGGGCCGCGACCTGCCGGTCAGCCAGCCCTAGACACAGGTGCCCGCCGGCGCCCGGCGGCCGAAGGAGGCAGTCGCATGTCGATCATGCCCACCCCGGAGAACGAGACCCGCCGAACCGAGATCCTTGCCAGGGACCGTGCCGCGGACCGAGAGCGAGAGGTGGCGGCGGAGCTGTCACGACGCGAGGCGGCTCGTGATGCGGCCGGGGCTGATGCACCGCGGAGCCTGCTCCGCCGGCTGCTGGACCGCCTCGGCCTGCGACGGCACTGACCGCCCTGCCGTACAGCTAGCCCGCGAACCCCCCGATGAAGCGCCGGATGACACGCGCCAGCTTCGGCCCGGCGGCGGCGCCGGCTTCGAGGACCTCCTCGTGGGAGAGCGGCACGCCCGAGTAACCCGCACCCGGATTGGTCACGAGCGAGACACCGCAGACCTCCAGGCCGCACCAGCGCGCCGCGATGGCCTCGATCACCGTGGACATGCCCACGGCGTCGGCGCCAAGCGTCCGCAGCATCCGCACCTCGGCCGGGGTCTCGTAGTTGGGACCCAGGAGCGCCACGTAGACGCCCTCTTCGAGCGGCACGCCCTCCGCGGCACCCGCGGCGTGCAGGGCGGCGCGGTGGGCAGGCGCCCAGACGTCCGTGAGGTCCGTGAACCGCTCGCCGATCTCGTCCGCGTTCTGGCCAAGGAGCGGCGAGACGCCGGTGAGGTTGATGTGGTCCGAGATGACCATCAGCGTCCCGGCGCCGTACGCCGGGTTCGCGCCGCCCGCGGCGTTGGTGAGGATCACGAGCTCCGCACCCAGCGCACGGAACAGCAGGACGGGCTGGATCGCGAGGCCCGCCGAGTTGCCCTCGTACAGGTGGAAGCGCCCCTGGAGGACAACGACCGGGACGCCCGCGATGCGCCCGAGAACCAGGCGGCCCACGTGGCCGGGCGCCGTGGCGGCGGGCCAGCCGGGCAGGTCCGCGAAGGGGATGGAGACCGCATCCTCCACGTCATTGGCGAGGTCGCCCAGGCCGGAGCCCAGGACGAGGCCGATGCGAGGGACGAGATCCGTGCGGGCCCGGACCGCGGCCACGAGGGCGGCGATGCGCGCGGGCTGCGCGGACGGGGGGATGGGCGCGGAACGGTCGAATGCGGCGTCGCTCATGACCCGAGGATAGACGGGAGGGCGGCGTTCGCGCCGCTAAACTTCGACGCCCGCCAGGAGTACTGACACCGGGATGCCAGTCGCGTCCTGCCGGGCGCCCAGCCGGCCCGGTCCTTGCGGACCAGCCCTGCGCTGGTGAACGAAGCGCTCCTCCGAGAGCCTGGCGCGCAACTGACCTTGATGCGATCTCGGTCGCCGCGCTCCGGGCCTGGCCTTGATGTGATCTCGGCCGGCCCGCCGGTGCGGTCTTGAGGCGATCGCCTCCGCTCCGGTCTGCCGTGGCCCCGTCGGGCTGGGGTGAACACTACGGGGCCGCGCGGCGCGATCCAACCGGCTTGTCCACCAACTTGCGCTGCAGCCGGCCCGAACCATCCACGAGTTCACGACCAGTGTGGACAACGTGTGGACGGTGGCCGGGGGAGGGCCTCTGGTCAGCCGCCCATCGTGAACATCTCCACCTTCGGCAGCGCCGAGGTGGACTGGCTCCGGATCTCCGAGTAGCGGTCGCGGCGAACGGACCAGGCGGACCTCACCGCCTCCGACAGCGCCACGTCGGCGGCTCCAGCGCGCAATGGCGTCTTGAGATCCAGGCCGGTGGCGGCGAAGAGGCAGGTGTAGAGATGTCCGTCGGCAGACAGGCGGGCCCGTGTGCAGTCGCCGCAGAATGGCCGGGTGACGGATGCGATCACCCCGATCTCGCCGGCTCCGTCGCGGTATCTGTAACGGCCAGCCACCTCGCCTCGGTAGTCGGCGGCCACCGGCTCCAGGGGCAGCTCCGCGTCGATCAGGGCCAGGATCTCGTCCGCGGACACCACGTCGTCCATGCGCCAGCCATTGGAATGGCCCACGTCCATGTACTCGATGAAGCGCAGCGTGACGCCCTCGTCACGCGCCCAGCGGGCCAGCGGCAGCACGGAGGACTCGTTCAGACCCCGGCGGACCACGGTGTTCACCTTGATTGGCGTGAGGCCGGCGGCGCGCGCGGCTGCGATGCCGTCCAGCACGCGGCTCACCGGGAAGTCCACGCCGTTCATCCGGCCCGCCACCTCGTCATCGAGCGAGTCCAGCGACACCGTGATCCTCTGGAGCCCTGCGACCGCCAGCGGCCCGGCGAGCGCCCGGAGGGCGGACCCGTTCGTGGTCAGCGTGAGGTCCACCGGCTCACCGTCCGGCGTGCGCAGCATGGCCAGCTGCCCGATGAGCTGCGGCAGGTCGCGCCGGACCAGCGGCTCACCACCCGTGATGCGGAGCTTGCGGACGCCGAGGTCCACGAAGACGCCCGCGAGGCGGGAGATCTCCTCGAACGAGAGAACCATCTCGTGCGGCAGGAACGCGAAGTCCCTCCCGTAGATCTCCGCGGGCATGCAGTACGTGCACCGGAAGTTGCACCGGTCCGTCACGGAGATCCGCAGGTCGCGGAGCGCGCGTCCGAAGCCGTCCAGCCGGCCTGGGCGACCGTCAAAGGATGCGGCGTCCGTCCCGGAGCCGGGCGTGGGAGCGGGCTGGGGCGCAGGGGGCACGGTCACCGGCACATCGTAGCGCCCAACGCGCTCAGGCTCACGCGGCAGGTGGCCGACACCCCCTCCACGGGCGCCGGGGGACGCGGCACCGATCCGTCCGCACGCTTCGGTACCACCGGTAGTACCAGACAGTACGTCCGGAGACTGCGCTGCACTCAACCATGGAATATGGTGCGTGCAAGCGACACGCTTGGCCGTCCCGTCACGTTGAGAGAGTGCCAGCCGCCATGTCCAACCCCGAACAGCGCTCCGGCTTCCGCCTTCCGTGGGGTGGTGGACAGGACCGTGTGCCCGCGCC
>CAIYZX010000084.1 GCA_903930745.1 uncultured Chloroflexota bacterium
ACCGATGCGTCCGGCGCCGGGCCAGGGGGTTGACGACGGGTTGCGTCAACCGCCACGATCCGCCGACCACGGGGGGCGCACGTGGCGGATGCACATGCTCACTCGAACGCTGGCCTGGTGGCGAACTGGGCTGGCCCCGGACGTCAAGCTCGCGTTGCTCCTCCTGGTGGGCAACGGCCTGCCGGCCCTGCTCATCCTGCACACCATCCCGGACAAGACCGCGGACTGGTTCGTGTGGACGGTTGAGCCCGTGGCAAGCGCGCGCCTGCTGGGCGTCATGTACGCGAACGCGCTGTTGCTGGTCCTGTACGGGTTCCTCCAGAAGACCTGGGCGGACGTCCGTGTCGTGGTGGTCCTGGTCGCCTACTTCTCCGTGGCGGCAACGATCGTCACCTTCGTCCACTTGGACCCGTTCCTCAAGCATCCGTGGTTCCATCTTGCCTACTGGCTGACGATGTACCTCGCCCTCGTGGTCCTGGCTCCGTACGTGGTGGTCCGTCACGAGCGCGCTGAGGGCGGCCGCCTGCCCGTCACCAGCCCGATGGGTGGCATGGCGCGCCTGGTCGCCCTGGCAGTGGTGCTTGTGGGCGGAGGACTGGGGGTCTCACTCCTGGTGGATCCGGCCCTGGCGGGTTCCGGGTGGCCATGGAAGCTCACGCCGCTGGTGGGCCGCCTGATGGGCGTCTGGTTCAGCAGCCTCGCCGTGGCGCACGCGTGGGCGCTGTGGGACGGCGACTGGCGTCGGGGCAAGGGCCTCTTCCTCCAGGCGGTGCCCACCGGCCTGCTCCTGGCGGCGGTCCCGGCCCTCCACGCAGGCGACATGGCGCCCGCCGGGACGCCGCTGATCGCGTGGGAGGTGATCTCCCTGGGCTGGGCGGCCGCTGCGGCGCTGGTGGTGCTGCGGCGCCGCGGCCGTGCGACTGGCTGAGATGGAGACCGCACGACAACGTGATGCCGCCGGCCTGGTCGTCGCCGGCGTCGTGAACACCCTGCTGGCGCCCGTTGTGGCGGGTCTTGTGCTGGGGCCGGGAATGCCCGCGGGCGGGGGCGATGCCGTTGCGAGAGCCGCCTGGATCTCCGCGAACGCGGCGGTGTGGCAGGCCGGCTGGGCGTTCTGGCTGGTGGTCACGCTCACGTTCGCCTGGAGCTACCTCTGCATCGCGCCGCACCTGGCCGGGCGCGGGCTGGCAACGTTGGGCATGGCCGCGGCGATCGCCGCCCTTGCCGTGGACCTGGTGGGGATCACCGTCGCGCTGGTGGTGACGCCATCCGTCGCCTCCGGCGCCGGCGCCTACCCGGAGCTGTTCGTGGCGGCCGACAGCCTTGCTCATGCGCTTGTCTCCGGAGTCAGCTTCGGCGTGTACAGCCTTGCGGGCCTGCTGCTGGCCGGTGCTGCGCGGGGGACCCACGGCTACCCGGGCCGGCTCGCCGTGCTGGGCTGGGTGCTCTGGGGCTGTTCGGCCGTAGCGGCTGTGCTCCTAGGGCCCGTGCCCGCCCTCGCCTCGCCCCTCCTGCTCGTGGGGATCCTGCTGTATGGGCCTTGGGCATGGTGGAACGCCCGGTGGGTGCTCCAGGGTCGCTAGCCGGCGCGGGCGACACCCCGTCCGGGCATGTTGAGCCCGGCCCCGGCGGCCCGGGCATCATCGGGCGACCGGTCTGAGCGAAGGCGGGGTAGCGCGGATCACCGGCCTGTTTCGGGCAACGAAAAAGGGACCCTTGCGGGGTCCCTTCGACGTTCAGATCTGTCTGGTGGGCCGGGGCAGAATCGAACTGCCACAGCCGAAGGCGAGGGTTTTACAGACCCTTGGGCTCACCACCTGCCCAACCGACCCACGATGGTGGAGATGAGGGGACTCGAACCCCTGACCCCCGCGATGCGAACGCGGTGCTCTCCCAGCTGAGCTACATCCCCAGGACGGTCCCACCCAACGGATTCGGGTGAACCGGCCGGGAAGTGTAGCACGCGCGCCCGCGGCCCCACGGTGGGCCTCGTCATGCCCGTCGCTGCGACGTCGGTGTCACTGGCTGCCACCGCCGGCCGCTGCCCGCCCCGCGGGCGTCCTGCACGGCGGCCCTGCATTTCCGCCCGCTGCTGAGTGCAACAACGGCGGATTCGGCCCAGATATGTCGATCCTGCCCGCGAGCGGATGCAGGATCACCGCTCCGTCGGCTGGGATGCCCGCTGGGCGGGCAGCGGACCGGCACCGGGAGTCAGCCCGCGACCCCACGAAGCGGGAACGCCTCGCCGGGCGAGGCGCCGCGGACCCTAGACTCCGGCCATGGGCCTTGGTCTCGTGTTGGGCTTGCTCGCCTCGGTGTGCTGGGGCGTGGTGGACGTTGCCGCCGCAATCTCCACGCGCCGCGTGGGGAGCTCGCGCGTGCTCGCGGGCACGCAGCTGATCAGCATCGTCACGCTGGTGGCGCTGGCGCTCGTGCGAGGTGACCTGCTGGGCCCCAATCCCATCGGCGGCTTCCTCGCGGGCTTCCCGCTGGGCGCGATGGCGTCCGTGATCTACCTCTCCCAGTTCATGGCGCTGCGGCATGGACCGGTGAGCATCGTCAGCCCGGTCATCGTGGCGTACGGCGGCCTCACGGTGATCCTCGCGGTCATCTTCCGCGGCGAGACGCTGACGCCGGTCCAGGGCGTGGGGGCGGTGCTCTCCACGGCGGGCGTCATCCTGGCCGCGATCACGTTCGAGGGCGGCTCGGTCCGCGGCGTCCGGCTCGTTGGCCCCGGGGTCATCGCGGCCGCGCTGGCGTCCATCGGCTTCGCGGTGGTGACGGTGTTGCTGGCAGGACCCATCGGGGAGCACGGCTGGCTCCCGGTGATCATCGGCTCGCGCACGGGCAACACGATCTTCTCGTTCGGGATCCTGGCGCTCTCGCTTCGTGGCTCCAGGCTCCGGCCGCTGGCGCTCCCGTGGCACGGCTGGTCACGCGTGGCGGCGGCCGCGATCCTCGTCTCCGGCCTGTGCGACATCACCGGCTTCGTCATGTTCGCGTTCGGGTTGGGCGTGGCGCCGGCGTGGCTCATGGGGCTCTCCACGTCGTTCGGGCCGGTGCTGGCGATTGGCTGGGCGATGGTCCACCTGGGCGAGCGGCTGCGGCCGCACCAGTGGGCCGGCGTGGTTGCGCTGGGCGTTGGGGTGGTGGCGCTGGCCGTCGCCGGGTAGGCGTCCGCGGGGCTCGAAGGCGGGGCCGAGACGGCGGTCCGCTGGAGGGTTGGCGTCGGCCGGGCCGGGAGCCGAAACGGGGGCGCAGGGGGGCCGATTCGGACCCTTGACGAATCGAACGGGCGTTCTATTATTGGGCGTCCGATGACCCGCGCATCAGACGTCTCCCAGGCTCTCGCAGCGCTCCAGGCACGCCATGGAGCGGCGGCTCCACGCCGCGGTTCGGAGCTGGGGCTGCGCACGGAGGGGGCGCTCGCGCGGGTGCCAGCGGTGGTCCCGGAGATGCCGGAGAGCGCCCCGGAGGCGGATCCGCTCGCGCCCACGCCGCTCGCCCCGGTGGTGGTCCGCCGGCCCGGTGTTGCGGTGGCGGATGCGGACGGGCGGGTGGTTCCCACGGGGTTCGCCGCCCTGGACGCCGTGCTGGGCACGGGCGGACTGCCGCGGAGCGCCACCGTGGCGTTGCGCGGGGAGGCGTCCGCGGGACGGACCACGCTGGCCCTGCGGGTGGCGGCGGAGGCACAGGTGGCGGGGGCCATCGTGGCGTGGCTGGACCTCGCCCGCGCGTTTGACCCCGTGGAGGCCGTCGCCCGCGGCGTGACGCCCCAGTGGCTGGTGGTGCTGGCGCCGGAGGACCTGGACCAGGCGCTGGCGATGGCGGGCTCGCTGCTCGCCGCTCGCACCGTGGACCTGCTGGTGCTGGACCTGCCGGACGGGCGGGACCCGGCGGTGGCGGGCGTGCGTGTGGGTGACCGGCTTGGGCGCCTCGCGGCGCTGGCGAGACGGGCGGGCACGCTCCTGCTGGTCCTGGAGCCCGTGACCCTGGGCCGGCCCCTCGCGGCGGCCGTGGAGGGTGCCGCTGGTCTGCGGCTGGAGCTCCGCCGGGAGGGCTGGATCCGCCTGGGGAGGGACGTGGTGGGGCAGCGCAGCGCCGTGGAGGTGGCGCGCAACCGGTACGGCCCGCCGGGGCGGCGCGCGGATCTCGAGATCCTCTACGC
>CAIYZX010000085.1 GCA_903930745.1 uncultured Chloroflexota bacterium
CAACCCCGAACCCGCCGGGGGCGACGAACACGTCACGTGAGCTCCACATGCCGTTCGCCGGCAGCAGCGTGCCGCTGGGGAAGAGGGCGCTGGCGCCAAGCGCGAGCGCGAACACGAGGGCGGTCCCGCCGCCGAGGACACCGGTGAGGATCACGACAGGCTTCATGGTGCCCCTCCGACGCCGCGTGGCGCCGCCAGGTTCCGCGTCCTCGCGGGGAATCTTCGGGCTAGGCGCCCAGGTGCCAGAGACCGGCCCCGTAGCCCGCCACGACGATCGCGAACGTGATCAGGGCGAGGGTCGCCCAGAACGCCGCGGACCGCGCCGTGGAGGTGGGGTTCATCTCCGGGTTCTTCAGCTCGGGAAGCTTCCCGCCCTCGAGCGCGGCTCCCCAGCGGGGGCTCTTCAGGCCGCCCTGCCAGTTGTCGTCGTTCGCGGATCGGCTCTCGAGGCCGCCCTTGCCGTCGGGGCGGTGCAGCTGCAGGCTCATGGATCTCCGGGTTGTGCGGGGTTACGCGCCCGCCGTGGTGGTCAGGTCGGATGGTACGCCGTTTGGCTCGGCCTACGCACCGGCCACGGCGAGGGCGTCGTCCCACAGGAGCATCTCCTGGGTGAACGACACCTCGGAGCTGAACAGGGCGCCCACGGACTCGCCGCGGTGGATCCGCTTGATCGCCTCGCCGATGAGCGGGGCGATGGACAGGACCTTGAGCTTGGGGATGTGCTTGTGGGGCGGCAGCGGGATCGTGTCCGTGATCACGACCTCCTGCAGGTTGGACTTGCTGATGCGGTCGACGGCCGGATCCGAGAGGACGCCGTGCGTGGCGCAGGCGTAGATGTCTCGCGCGCCGGCCTTCTCGAGGGCCCGGGTGATCTCGATGAGCGTGCCCGCGGTGTCGATCTCGTCGTCGATGATGATGACCCGCCGGCCCTCGACCTCGCCGATGACGTTGATGACCTCGGCCTTGTCCAGGTTGCCGTGGCGGCGCTTCTCCACGATGGCAAGCGGGGCGTCGAGGAGTTCCGCGAAGGCGCGGGCGCGCTTGGCGAAGCCGAGGTCTGTGACCACGACGGCGTCCTGGAGCTGCTTCTCGATGAAGTAGCGGCTCAGCATGTGGACCGCGGTGAGCTCGTCCACGGGGATGTTGAAGAAGCCCTGGATCTGGCCCTGGTGCAGGTCCATCGTGAGGATCCGGTCCGCGCCCGCCACGGTGATCATGTCTGCGACCAGGCGCGCCGTGATCGGGACGCGGGGCTGGTCCTTCTTGTCCGAGCGGCCGTACGCGTAGTACGGCACCACGGCCGTGATCCGCCCGGCGGACGCCCGCTTGAAGGCGTCGATCATGATCAGGAGCTCCATGATCGACTGGTTGACGGGCCGGGACGTGGGCTGGACGAGGAAGATGTCCTTCTCGCGGACGTTGTCCAGGATGCGGACGAAGATGTTCTCGTTGGCGAACGAGAAGACCTCTGCGCGGCCCGGCTCGTTCCCAAGCCAGTGCGCGATCTTGCGCGCCAGCTCGGGGTTGGCGTTGCCGTGGTAGATCTCGAACTGGTCCGCGTACATGCCGGCCTCCCCTTCGCCGAAGGCTGTCATCACGACTTGCCCCCGCTGGTACCCGCCGGTCCGCCGGCCGTGGGGGGATCGTCATTGTCGCCCATGGCACCACGCGCTGCCAGCCCCAACCGGAAGGCGGCGATGGCGGCGACCGTGTCGCCCTCGGCCAGGCGCATGACGATGACGCCGCGTGCCTGGGACCCGTAGCGGTTGACGCTCTTCACGTCCGTGCGGATGACCTGGCCGCCCGCGGAGATGAGCACCAGCTCCTCGTCCTCCTCGGTGACCTGCTGGACCGCCGCCACGAGACCCGTCTTGCGGCCCTCCAGCGCGATCAGCCGGACGCCCTGCGGTCCGCGGTGCATGGTCCGGAACTCGGTGAGCGGGGTCCGCTTGCCGTAGCCGGTCTCGGTGAGGACGAGCAGGTTCGCGTCCGGCTGG
>CAIYZX010000086.1 GCA_903930745.1 uncultured Chloroflexota bacterium
CCACAGCAGGTTGTGCTGCACAGCCGGCCAGAAGGGCGGGTAGACGGTCGCGAGGACCTGGTAGTTCTTGAGGCCGATCCACTTGATCCTCTCCAGCCCGCCGATGCCGTTCCAGCTCGTGAACGACAGGAGGATGGAGCCAAGGGTGGGGACCCAGATCAGGAGGATGTGGACGAACGCCGGGAGTCCCACCATGAGGGTCAGGGTGAGCCTGTCCCGGCGGGTCAGCAGGCTGAAGCGCCGGGTGTTGCCACGGCGTCCTCGGGAAACGGGGATCACCCCGCCGGCCTGGCCCGGCGGGGTGATCGGAGGAGCTGCGTTGGCGGACACGGGGTCCGGTGGCTCCGCTACTGGGACGTCTGGAGCTCTGGCGGTCAGGCGACCGGCGGGAGGCTGTCGTAGAAGTCCTGGACGCCCTGCAGGAACTTGCCGAGGTCCTGCGTGGGCTCGCCGAGGAACGTCTGCAGGAAGCCCTGCATGCCGTTGGCGCCGGCGAAGTCCGGGCGGGTGTCACGATCAAGGAACTGCGCGATCTTGCCGGAGGCGCCGATGATCTCGGCCATCTTCAGCTGGAACGGCGTGTACTTGGACGTGTCGGCGTTCTTGGCAGCGGCCACGTTGTTCGGGCTGCTGGTAAGGAAGATGCCCTGCGCCTCGGCGGAGGCGAGGTACTCCATGAACGCCTTGGCACCGTCCACGTTCTTGGCCTTGGCGGAGACCATGAAGCCGTCGATCGGCGCATCGATCGCCATCTCGGCGTCGTACTCGGTGCCCAGGGTGGGGAACGGGAAGAAGTCCAGGTCGTCGTGGACGGCCGGATCGCTCGCCTGCTCGCCCGCGAAGGTGCCCAGGAAGTACATGCCGGCCTTGCCGGAGATCATGTCCTGCGCGGACTCCTGCCAGGTCTTGCCCAGCGGCTGGGGGTCGAAGTAGGGCAGCAGCTCGGCCCACTTGGCGAAGACCGCCTGGGTCTTCGGGTCCGTCCACTTCTCCTTGCCGGCCATCAGGTTGACGTGGAAGTCATACCCGTTCATGCGCATGTTCAGGATGTCGAACGTGCCCATGGCGGGCCAGCCGTCCTTGTCGCCGAACGCGAGCGGGATGAGGCCGTCTGCCTTCATCTTGTCGCCGAGCGCCTTGAACTCGTCGATGGTCTTCGGGATGGCGTAGCCCTTGTCCGCGAAGACGGACTTCCGGTAGATGACCACCCAGGGGTAGTTGTAGAACGGGATGAAGTACTGCTTCCCGTCGTCACCCGTTGAGGCCGTCTTGAAGGCGTCCGTGTAGTTGGCCGCGATGGTGCCCCACACGTCGCTGATGTCCGTGGCCAGGCCCTGGCCGGCGAAGAAGCGCATGCGGTAGCCGGCGAACCAGGTGAACGCGTCGTCAGGCGTGGCCTGGAGGTACGCGTTGATCGTGTCCTGGAACTTGCCGTGCTCCACCGTGTTGACGTTCACCGGGATGCCGGTGGACTTGGTGAAGCCGTCCACCACCGCCTGCATCGCGGCCTTCGGGACGTCGTCCGAGTAGTTGGAGCCGAAGGTGATGCTGCCCGCGGGGGTTGCCGGTGCCTCGGTTGCCGGGACGGCGGTCGCCGGCGCCTCGGAGGCGGGAGCGGGGGTTGCCGTGCCGCCACCGCAGGCGGCGATGAATGCTGCGGTGCCGCCGAGGGCCGCGATCGCGGCTCCACCCTGCAGCACTGCACGGCGAGTGACGGTCCGCTGGCCGTCGAGTTCAGCCATGGCGTGAAGCCTCCTGTAGCGCCGCCCCTGGCATGCTCCTCCGGGGCTGGGCCTGTGCGAATTGTTGCCATATGGTGTGTAGATGTCAAGCGGTCGGCCACATTCGCACATTGCTTGCTGTGAGTTTGCGTTGACTTTTTGGCTCCTTGGCGGCAAGATGACCCCGCTGGAGTCGCATGGCGCGCACCGGACGCGTGCGGCGTGGTTCGGCCCGGTATGGTGGAGGTCATGCTCGCCCGTCAGCGCCAGGCACTGATCCTGGACCGTGTCCGAGAGATCGGGGCGGTCAGGGTTGCCGACCTCTCGCGCGAGCTGGAGGTCTCGGACATGACGGTCCGTCGCGACCTGGAGATCCTCCACGAGCGCGGTCTGCTCGAGAAGGTGCACGGCGGGGCAACCACCATCACCAGCCTCGCCCAGTTCGAGCCCGGGTTCGTCGCCAAGTCCGCGCTCATGCAGGATGCCAAGGACGCCATTGCGGCAGAGGCGGCCAGACTGATCGAGCCGGGCATGGCGATCGCCATCTCCGCCGGCACCACCACGTTCTCCATGGCCGCGCGCGTCGCGGACATTCCCGGCCTCACCATCGTGACCAACTCGATGCGCGTTGCCGAGGTGCTCTTCCGCGCCGGCCGTCACGACCAGACCACCATCCTCACGGGCGGGGTCCGCACGCCGTCAGAGGCACTGGTCGGACCGTTCACCATCGCGCAGCTCAGGTCCATCCACGTGGACCTCGTGTTCCTTGGTGTCCACGGCATGGACGCACGCGCCGGCTTCACGTGCCCCAACATCACCGAGGCGGAGACGGACGTCGTGATGCGAGAGGCCGGCCGCCGGCTCGTGGTCATGGCGGACAGCTCCAAGTGGGGCGTGGTGGGCATCGCCACCATCGCCCGCCTGGAGGACGCCGACGTCGTGGTCACGGACGCGGACCTCGATCCGCACGCGAAGGTGATCCTGGGCGAGTCCGTCGGCAGCCTCGTCCTGGCAACGCCCGCGAGCGAGGTGTCTGCCCGTGCCCACTGATCCCGCCGGGCCGGCCCTCGCGCGCCCGGACGACACGGAGCTCGCCGCCCTCGAGGGCGAGCCGCACCGCCGCTACAACGCGCTCACCGGCACCTGGGTGCTGGTCTCGGCGGGACGCACGAAGCGTCCCTGGCTGGGCGCGCAGGAGTCGTCACCGGCGGAGGAGAAGCCGGCCCACGACCCGGACTGCTACCTCTGCCCGGGCAACACGCGCGTCACGGGAGCCCAGAACCCGGCGTACGAGCAGACGTTCGTCTTCACGAACGACTTCGCGGCCCTCCGCCCGGACACCTCCACCACGAAGCTCGGCGACGGCGCCCTCTTCCGTGCCGAGGGGACCCGCGGCACCTGCCGCGTCGTCTGCTTCTCGCCGCGCCACGATCTGACGCTGGCCGGGATGGCACCCGAGGAGATCCGCCGCGTCATCGATGTCTGGGCGGACCAGACGGACGAGCTGGGCGAGCGGTATCGCTGGATCCAGGTCTTCGAGAACCGCGGCGCCGTGATGGGCGCCTCCAATCCGCACCCGCACGGGCAGATCTGGGCGTCGGACACGCTGCCGCTGGAGGCCTCCGAGGAGGACGCGCGCCAGCACGAGCACGTGGCGGAGCACGGCAGCCGGCTCCTCTTGGACTACGCCGAGGCCGAGCGGGGAGGCCCCCGCGTGATCCGCGACCAGGACGGCTGGCTCACGCTGGTCCCGTTCTGGGCGGCCTGGCCGTTCGAGACGCTGCTCCTGCCCACGTCGCCCGCCTCGCGCCTCGAGGACCTGGACGACGCGGGCCGGGACGGCCTCGCCGCCGCCCTGCTGGACCTCAACCGGCGGTATGACGCACTCTTCGGCCTCCCGTTCCCGTTCTCCATGGGCTGGCACCAGGCGCCGTACCGAGTGTCCACGGACCACTGGCAGCTGCACGCCCACTTCATGCCGCCGCTCCTCCGGGCCTCCGTTCGCAAGTTCATGGTGGGGTACGAGCTTCTCTCGGAGCCGCAGCGCGATCTCACGCCGGAGGAGGCGGCAGAGCGTCTTCGGGACGCGCTCGCCTGAGGTGCCGCTCCGCCCGGTACGATGGGCGGGCACCTGACAGGAGGAGACATGCGGCTCTGGGGCGGTCGATTCGGCGACGGGCCGGATGCGCGAATGGCGGACTTCACACGGTCCATCGAGGTTGACGCCGAGCTGGCGTTGGACGACATCGCGGGCTCGATCGCGCACGTGCGCGGGCTGGCGCGCGCGGGGCTCGTGACCGCCGAGGAGGCGCTGGCGCTCGAAGACGGGCTCGTCTCCCTGCGCGAGGACGTGGTGGGGGGCCGCGTGGCATGGGACCCGGCCCTGGAAGACGTGCACATGAACCTGGAGACGATGCTCACGGAGCGTGTTGGCGCCGTGGGCGGCAAGCTCCACACCGGCCGCTCCCGCAACGACCAGGTGGCCACGGACCTGCGCCTCTGGACCCGCCGCGCCATCGGCCGGCTGGACGAGGGGATCGTCGCCCTGGAGCGCGCGCTGATCGACCTCGCGGAGCGCGATGGTGACACAGTCCTGCCCGGCACCACCCACATCCAGCCCGCCCAGCCCGTCCTCTTCGCGCACCACCTCCTGGCGTACGTGGAGATGCTGGAGCGTGACCGCGGGCGCCTCGCGGATGCGCGCCGCCGCCTCAACCTGAGCCCGCTGGGCTCCGGTGCCCTCGCCGGCGCCGGCTACCCGCTGGACCGCGAGACCACCGCCGCGGAGCTGGGCTTCGACGGCGTGACCGCCAACTCGCTGGACGCCACCTCGGACCGCGACTTCGTCGTGGAGGTGCTCTCGGCCGCCGCCCTCGCGATGGTCCACCTCTCGCGCTTCGCCGAGGAGATCACCTGGTGGTCCAACCCGCGCTTCGGCTTCGTGCGCGTGGCGGACGCCTTCTCCACCGGCTCGTCCATGATGCCGAACAAGAAGAACCCGGATCCGGCGGAGCTGGTGCGCGGGCGGTCCGCGGGCGTCATCGGCGCCCTGACCTCCACGCTCGCGCTCATCAAGGGCCTCCCGCTCGCGTACCAGCGAGACCTCCAGGAGGACAAGCCGGCGTTCTTCGCGGCCCTCGCCACGCTGGACGCATCGCTGGGCGTCATGGCAGGCCTCGTGGAGACGCTCGCGGTCAACCGCTCCCGGATGCAGGAGGCGGCCGAGGAGGGCTACACCACGGCCACGGCCCTCGCGGACGCGCTGGTCCGCCGCGGCGTCCCGTTCCGGGCGGCCCACCACATCGTTGGCGGCCTGGTCGGCGGCGCGGAGGCGGAGGGCAAGCGCACGCTGGCGCAGCTCCCGGACGAGGCGTTCCGCGCGGCGCTGGACGGCTCGGATGATGCGACCGCCCGCAGGCTGGCCCACGAGAAGGGGATCGCCCACGCGCTGCGCGAGGCGGCCACCGTGGAGGGCTCGCTGGCCTCGGCGGACGTGACCGGCGGCACGGCCCCGGCGCGCGTCGCCGCGGCGCTGGCACGGGCGAAGGCGCGGCTCTCCGCATGATCCTCGCGACGGACCTCGTCCGCCGGGCGCCCAAGGTCCTGCTCCACGACCACCTGGACGGGGGCCTGCGTCCCGCCACGATCATCGATCTTGCGCGTGAGCATGGCTACGCGGATCTGCCCACGCACGACGAGGCCGCGCTGGCCACCTGGTTCCGCCGCGGGGCGGACCGCAAGAGCCTGGAGCTCTATCTCGAGACGTTCGCGCACACCACGGGCGTCATGCAGCACGCGTCTGCGATGGTCCGCGTGGCCGCAGAGTGCGTGGAGGACCTCGCCGCGGACGGCGTGGTGTACGCGGAGATCCGGTACGCGCCGGAGCTCTCGTCCGCCGCCGGCATGTCCCTGGACGACGCCATCACGGCGAACCTCGAGGGCCTGCGCCTGGGCATGGAGCGTGCGGCCGCCGCCGGCCATGCCATCGAGGCACGCGGCATCGTCTGCGGCATGCGCAACGGGCCCAACGTTCTCGCCGCCGCGGAGGCCGCGCTCCGGCACCGCGACGAGGGCGTCGTGGGCTTCGACATCGCCGGTCCGGAGGCGGGCTTCCCGCCGGGCGCCCACGGGGACGCCTTCCGGCTCCTGCGCCGCGCCTCGTTCCCGTTCACGATCCACGCGGGCGAGTCCTACGGGCCCGTGTCCATCCGCGAGGCGCTGGCGGAGTGCGGGGCGTCCCGCATCGGCCACGGCGTGCACATCGCGGACGACATCACGCCCCTCCCGGGCGGCGAGCCGCCCATCCTGGGCCGCCTTGCACGGTACGTGCGTGACCGGCGCATCCCGCTGGAGCTCTGCCCCACGTCCAACGTCCACACGGGCGTCTGCGACACCGTGGCCGCGCACCCCTTTGACCGCCTCTTCCGCACCGGCTTCAACGTCACGGTGAACACGGACAACCGCCTGATGAGCGGTGTCTCCGTGAGCAGCGAGATGGCGGCACTCTCGGAAGCGTTCGGGTATGGCCTGGACGACCTCGAGGAGCTGGCGATCAACGCGCTGGAGGCGTCCTTCATCTCGCTCCCGGAGCGCGAGGCGCTCCTGGGCGAGGTGCTCTGGCCGGCCTACGAGGACCTGCGCGAGGAGGCGCCCGGCGCATGAGCGGGCTGCCCGTCACCACGGCCGATGTGATCGTCGTTGGCGCGGGCGTCCAGGGCTCCGCCACGGCGTTCCACCTCGCCCGGCGCGGGCTGCGCGTCGCGGTCCTGGACCGCGCCTATCCGGGTGCGGGCGCCACGGGACGCTCGTCCGGCTTCGTCCGGATGCACTACGACCTCGCGGTGGAGTCCGAGCTCGCCTGGCGCGCCTTCCCCACCTTCGAGCACTGGGCGGAGATCGTGGGCGAGGGCGACTGCGGCTTCAGCCGCATCGGCTTCCTGCAGCTGGTCCCGCACCACCAGGTGGCCAGCCTGCGCGCCAACGTGGCCGCACAGCAGGCGGTGGGGATCGACACGCGGGTGGTCACGGCGGCCGATGTCGCAGACCTCGTGCCCGGCATGGTCGCGGACGACGTGGAGGCCGGTGCCTGGGAGCCCCGATCCGGCTATGCGGATCCCACGGGCACGGCGGCCGGGCTGCTGGCGGCCGCGCGGCGGTTGGGCACCTCGTATGCGGGCGGCGTCGCGGTCCAGCGGATCCTCGTGGACGGCGGGCGGGTCACAGGCGTGGCCACGGACCGCGGCGAGATCCACGCTCCCGTGGTGGTAAACGCGGCGGGTGCCATCGCCGGCAAGGTTGCGGCCACCGCGGGCATCAACGTGCCCATCAAGCCGTGGCGCCACGACACCGGCTACTTCGGCCTCCCTTCCGCTCGTCCCGGCGGACCCGGCCGGCCCATCCCCGTGGTCCTGGACAACATCACCACGGTCTACTTCCGCTCCGAGGGGCGTGACCTGCTGCTCGTGGGTCTCGAGGTGGGCAACGACATCGGCGGGGACCCGGACCGCCCGATGGAGACGTACGACCCGGAGATCGTCCCGCAGCTCGCGGAGAAGGTCTGCGGCCGCCTGCCCTGGATGGTGGACGGCGACTTCCGCACCGCGCACCCGGGGCAGGACGGCATGTCGCCGGACCAGCGCGCCATCCTTGGGCCCGTGGGTGCCGAGGGACCGGACGGCCTCTACCTGCAGTGCGGGTTCAGCGGGTCCGGCTTCAAGACGGCGCCCGCGGTGGGGGAGGCGATGGCCGAGTGGATCCTGGACGGCGCGCCCGCCCTGGCCGGCCTGGCCCGGTTCGACCTCGGCCGCTTCGCCCGCGGCGACCTCCTGGTGGGCGAGCACCCCTACGAGTCGCTCTGGCGCTGAACCGGCGCCCCGACCCCCCCGCTGGCCCCCGCGTCACCCTTGGCCCGCGCTACCCCCGTATTCACCGGTGAATGGCCCGGGGCCACGAGCAGCGAGGCTCATGCCCGGATGGCGCCTGCGGGGCCGCAGCTCTGCGGGTCGGCTGCTCGTCTCATGCAGGCGTGAATGGGCGGGCCACCGCCGCGGGCGGACATCGATCCCCGTGCAGCATCGGCCGAGTCGCCGGGCGACTTGCTCGATGGTGCGGCGAAGCGGATCGCCAGACCTGACGACTGCCGCGGATCAGGCCCCGGACAGGGGTAGCGCGATCATGAACCGCGAGCCGCCGAAGCCGTTCTTCTCGATCCAGACACGGCCACCCATGCCCTCCATCAGCCGGCGAGCGGCGAAGAGCCCGATGCCGGAGCCGCGCGAGCGGACCGTGTCCACGCGCACGTAGGGCTGGAAGACCGTCTCCCAGACCTCGATCGGCACGCCCGGGCCGTCGTCCGTGATGTAGACATGCACCTCGTCCGCCGTGCGCCATGCGCCGATGGAGACCGCGAAGTCCGGCGGCGCGTACTTCGCCTCGTTGTCCAGGATCTGCTCCAGGACCTGGCGGAAGCGGGGCTCGTCGCCCACGCCCACGAGCGGGTACGGGGGCGGTGCCCAGCGGACCGCGCGGGTGCGGAGCAGGAGCGCCAGCGTGCCCACGGTCCGGTCGATGGAGTCCGAGACATCGAACGGATCGCGCCGCAGGCCGGTGAGGCCGTCGCCGCGGACGGCGGCGAGGATCCCGTCAACCAGCCGGTCCAGGCGCGTGATCATGTCCGTGGCGCCGGCGCGCCAGCTCTCGGCGACCTCCGGCTCCGTGCGGGGGAGCGGCGAGATGGCCGCGTCCGCGAGGAGATCCACGTAGGCGCGGACCACAGCGAGCGGCGTGCGCAGCTCGTGCGTCACCACCGCCAGCAGCTCCGCCCGCGCGGCGTCCAGCTGCGAGAGCCGGTCCAGCTGCTCCTCCGCCTCCGACTGGAGCCGCCCCTTCTCCACGATCCCGGCGAGCAGCGCGGCGATCGTGGCGAGGAACTCCACCTCCTCTGGCGCGAAGCCGCGGACGTCCGTGGCCTGGACGTTGAGGACGCCCACCACGGACTCGTTCCAGACGAGCGGCATGGAGAGCATCGCGTGGAGACCCTTGATGTCGAAGCCGCGGACCCACGAGAAGCGCAGGTCGCTGACCACGTCCTCCGACATGACCGGTGTCCGCTCCGCGGCCGCGCGGCCCGTCAGGCCATCGCCAACCGCGAGGCTCACCTTGCCCACCTGCTCGCGGTCCAGGCCGTTGGTGGCGGTCAGCGTGAGGCGCCTGCCGTCGCGGTCCAGCAGGTAGAGCGAGCAGACCTCCACGCCCATCGCGAGGGTGGTGCGGTCCACCACCGTGCGCATGAGCTCGTCCCAGTCGCGGGCCTGGGTGGCCAGCTGGGCGAACTCGTGGAGGAAGGCGAGGCGGTCAACGAGGCGCGCGGGAACGGCACGCGAGCCTGGCCTGCGGCGCAGGCGCGCACGCGGGCTGGAGGTCGGATCGGCGCTCCTGTCGGCCTTCTCGCTCTTGTTGCTCACGCGGCCACGGTACGGCATCCGGCACCGTTCCGGCGCGGTTTCGCCCGG
>CAIYZX010000087.1 GCA_903930745.1 uncultured Chloroflexota bacterium
CGTGTGCGCCAGGAGGCCCAGGTCCCGGACGCGCTGGCGGACCTGCCGCGCCTGGGCACCACCGTCGTCCTGCGCGCGGGCCTTGAGGACCTGGCCTGGTACGGCACGGGCCCCCACGAGACGTACCCGGATCGCGCCAGGAGCGGCGCCCTTGGCCGGTGGACCTCCACGGTCACGGACCAGCTGGTGCCCTACGTCCGGCCGCAGGAGTCCGGCGGCCACACCGGCGTCCGCCACGTGGAGCTGCGCCGTGCGGACGGCACCGGTGTCAGGTTCCTGATGGACCGGCCACGCCAGGTCTCCGCGCTGCACGTGGCGGCCACGGACCTCGATGCCGCCGCGCACGTGGACGAGCTCCGGGCCCGCCCGGAGACCATCGTCACCATCGACGCGGTCCACCGCGGCGTGGGCACGGCCAGCTGCGGACCCGATACCCTCGCGCCGTATCTCGTGCCCACCGGCACGCACACCTGGTCGTGGATCATCGAGACCCTGGAGCCGCAAGCGCAGTCATGACGATCGCCTGGAACCCGGACGCCCGCGAGTGGCCCCTCCACAACGGGGGCCTGTCCATCGTGCTCGCGGTCCTGGAGAACGGCTGGATCGGCCAGCTCCACGCGG
The DNA here is from genome assembly GCA_903930745.1 of uncultured Chloroflexota bacterium. Lineage (GTDB taxonomy): Bacteria > Chloroflexota > Limnocylindria > Limnocylindrales > CSP1-4 > CAIXZV01. The sequence continues at coordinate 622 of CAIYZX010000087.1, forward strand.
GCGCGCCGCTGGACCCGGGATCCACGTACCGGCACCTGTACCCGCCGTTCCCTGGTTACGACAACCGCATGCCGGAGCCCGTGCCGCTCGCCGTTCCGGTGCCGGGCGTGGGCGACTTCCGCGTGCCTGGCCTCGTGGTGGAGACCCGCGAGGGCGCCACGGCCCTGGACCTCCGGTACGCCACGCACCGCATCCTCGCCGGCAAGCCTGCGCTCCCCGCCACGAGCGGCGTCCGCGGCCCGCTCCCGGCGAGCTACGTGGACGACGAGGCGGACGCCGAGACGCTGGAGATCGACATCGCGGACGCCCAGAGCCGCCTCACCGTCACGCTGCGCTGGACGCTCTTCGCGCACCAGCCCGTGGTGGCGCGCAGCATGACGCTCGCCAACGAGGGCTGGCCGGTCACCGTCCGCACGGCGATGAGCGCCACCCTTGACCTGCCGGACGCGGACTGGACCTGGATCCAGCTCTCCGGCATCTGGGCGCGCGAGCGGCACATCGTGGAGCGGCCGCTGGCCCCCGGGCGCGTGGCGGTCTCGTCCACCCGCGGTGGCTCCGGCCCGGAGCACAACCCGTTCGTGGCGCTGCGCCGGCCCACCACCACGGAGGCCACGGGCGAGGCCTGGGGCGCCGTCCTGGCCTGGTCCGGCAACTTCCTTGCCGAGGCGGAGGTGGACCCCTTCGGCACCACGCGCCTGCGCATCGGCGAGCACCCGGACACGTTTGCCTGGCGCCTGGCCCACGATGGCCTCCTCACCACGCCCGAGGCGCTGATCGCCTGGTCGGACAGCGGCCTCGGCGGTCTCTCGGACGCGCTCCACGCGGTCCTGCGCGGCAACATGGCCCGCGGCCCGTGGCGTGACGCGGAGCGCCCCATCCTCCTCAACAACTGGGAGGGGACCTACTTCAGCTTCGACCACGACCGCCTCGTGGCCATGGCGGGCGAGGCGCGCTCCATGGGCATCGAGCTGTTCGTGCTGGACGACGGCTGGTTCGGCGCCCGCAACGACGACGTCCGCGGGCTGGGCGACTGGACCGTGAACCGCGAGAAGCTTCGCCTGGGCCTCACGGGCCTCGCGGACGAGATCCACGGGATGGGGCTGCGGTTCGGCCTCTGGATCGAGCCCGAGATGGTGAACGCGGACTCCGATCTCTTCCGGGCGCACCCGGAGTGGGCCGTGGGCGTCCCCGGGCGCCGCAGGACGGAGCAGCGCCACCAGCTGGTGCTGGACCTCACGATCCCTGGCGTGGTGGACCACCTCTTCGAGGTCATCGCCGCGTCCCTCGCGGACGCCCGCGTGGACTACGTGAAGTGGGACTGGAACCGCTTCATCTCCGAGCCGTGGACGCCGTCCCTCCCGCCGGACCGCCAGGGCGAGTTCTTCCACCGCTACGTCTACGGCCTCTACGAGCTGTACGACCGGCTCGTGGCCCGCTTCCCGGACGTGCTGTTCGAGTCCTGCGCCTCCGGCGGCGCACGCTTCGACGCCGGCCTCCTCCCCTGGGCCCCGCAGGCCTGGACCTCCGATGACACCGATGCCGTGGAGCGCCTGCGCATCCAGTACGGCACGTCGCTCGCGTACCCGGTCTCGTCCATGGGCGCGCACGTCTCCGCCATCCCCAACCACCAGAC
>CAIYZX010000088.1 GCA_903930745.1 uncultured Chloroflexota bacterium
CGCAACGAGTTCGGCGGCCATGCCGTGAAGCCGGAATAGGGAGGGATCGCGACGTGGAGCTGGCAGACGCGGAGAAGTCCGGCAGGGCTGCCCTAGACTTGGGACGAGGCTGAGCGGGGCAGAGACGTGACGGACGTGCAGGTCGGGGGCTGGAAAACCGCTGCCGGTGTACTGGGTGCACTCCTGCTGACGGTCGCCTGCTCGGCACCGTCGATCAGTCTTCTGCCAACAGGCGTTCGAGTCTTCCGGACGGCATCGTCCATCTCCGGGGCTCCGACGGGCTGCAGGCTGGGACCGGATGCGGCCGATCCAAGCCAACTCGTGCGCGGAATCCTGACCTCGCAACCGGGCAGGCCAGTCGACAGCGTGTGGCTGCAGTCATCAACTGGCGAGTTGCACGTTATCTGGCCAGATGTGTGGACGATCACCTTGGCCACTGGGGTGGTCATCGAGGACGAACTTGGCGTGAGAGTTGCGGTGGAGGGCGACGAGATCGTCCTGGCGGACCATCTCGTCAGCGAGGCACGTGGCACAGAGGATGATCCCTTCGTGGCGTCCGGCCGGATCGGCCCCCGATGCTACGTTGCGTGGCCGTAGCCTAGAACGAAACGCGACGATGACGCGATCGACTAGCAGGTGGCCGTCGTACAGAACGTCACGAGCAGGTCGGTTTCGATGACCGACGGCTTGGAGTACGCAAGTACGCCGGCCGAGGATCCAGGACTCGACACCGCGGCCGCGACAATCCCCAGGAACGTCGCCGAGCGGAATGCCGGAGAGCTACTCTCGCCGTAGGGGTTCGTTGCGTTGGGGGTCGTCGTGTTGTGGCTGATATTCGTCACGACCATCAGAGTCCACAGAAAGCCACCGCTGGCAGGCATGGGTACCCACCGCGCGTCCTCCGCGACGGTGCCGCACCGGTACCCGTTGCCATAGAACCAGGCCGAGACGCAGGAGATCTCCCCCACAACGGGCAGGTTGTCTTTCGCAACGACCGCCTGGGCGGGAGTATTCGAGTTGAGATAGATGGTGTTGTAGGGTGGTTGAACACGTCCGCTGCTGATATACGGAGCACGGAGCGAGTCACTCGAGGCGGCGGACACGCTGTACGAGTTGCGATCGGTCCCCGACGTGATCATGATCCCGCTCTGCATCCAGTACTCAGATCCCGATGCGCAGTGACCTGCGGTCACCAGGTAGTGCACCGTGCCGGATCGCGCAGACAGACCTAACGTGCACTGACCGCCGACAGAGTTGGAGATCTTGACGCCGCCGCGAACAGGACTGCAATCCAGGCGGGTGCAACTGAGCGGATCGGGCGGGTTGGCGAATTCGAACCGGACGACACTGCTGGACGCGCGTAGTCGGTCGTCGCTCCCACCGTCCGGCCGACCCACCACGACCACATTGGCTGCAACGTCAATGGTCGCGTATGCGATCGCGAGACGTTCAGCCTTGGCAACGCGTATGACGGCGTCCTGGGCTTGCCGGAGCTCAGCCAGTGAGGTTGACACCCGTTCAACGCGGAACGCGACTCCCCCCAGGGATGAGGCTCACCGCTTCGCGGACATCCGAAGCCGAGGCAGATCCGGCCACCTGGATCACCAGCGTGAAGGCTGGAACGTGCTCGAAGTGGAACCCGCCGAATGCCGACTCTTTCGAAGACACGTACTGCGCCAGAGCCATGGACGCCTCTTGGATGTCCATTCGTCGCACCAGATCCTCGGCCTCAGCGCCAGACAATGGCGCACCGAACTCGAAGTTCGTCGCTGGATCGCCCAGTAGGACGTGGATGGCATCCTCGTCATCCGGATATCCAAGTGCTCGGCGGAACACCTGCCAGTCCGGCAGAAGCACGTCGTTCGTGTAGCCAGCATCGACTGCCTGGTCAGACAACCCAACGGTGGCAGTGGCAGTTGCAGCGGGCAAGGGCTCACTGAGAGCGAGGAGGGCGACCAGGAGGGGGGACCGCGGATCTCCAGCGCATGCGAACCTCCGTACAGCCCTGCTTGCACTGGTCCACCGCCACATCAGGGCGATCGCGGATGCAGACATTGAGCCGTCCGTCCGAACTGTCGCTCCAGACATTGACAGCTTGACTGGCACGAGATCGACACTGAGCCACGGATGAGATGCTGACAGGAGTCACTGGGTCCGCTCGCCGGGGGGTCTCGGGGCCTCGCGCTAGAGTGTCCAGTGCACCTGTCGGGAACTGAACAACCGGCCAAGGCAAGGAGGGTCCATTGGAGCTGGCAGACGCGCTCGCCCGCCTCGAGGCGGCCGGCACGGAGCAGAACCGGAAGATCTACCGCCGGCACGGGGCACGGGAGCCGTTGTTCGGCGTCTCCTTCGCCATCCTGGACAAGATGGCCAAGGAGGCGAAACGGGACCAGGCGCTGGCCGAAGGCCTGTGGGCCACGGGCAACCACGACGCCAGGATGCTCGCGTGCAAGGTGGCGGACCCGGCCCGCTTCACCGACGAGCGCCTGGACGCCTGGCTCAACGACATCGAGCAGTACACGCTGGTGGACGTCTTCACCGGGACGGTGGCCGCCAGGGTGCCCGGCGTGGCCGAACGCGCCGCCCGCTGGTCCGCGAGCACCCGCGACTGGACCGCCCAGGCCGGCTGGGACCTGTACAGCCACCTCGCGATGGGCGATGCGGCGGGCGAGGCGGCGGACCACGAGTCCAGCGACGAACCTGCGGCGGACGCCACCTTCGAGCAGCTCGTCGCCCGCGTGGAGCGCGACGTCCACACCTCCGGCAACCGGACCCGGCACGGGATGAACATGGCGCTGTGCGCCATCGGCGGGCGGAACGAGCGCCTGCGGGGGATCGCGGAGGCGGCGGCCGGCCGCATCGGCCCCATCACCGTGGATCACGGCGAGACCGGCTGCAAGACGCCATCCATCGTCCCGTACATTGCGAAGATCTGGGACCACAAGCACGCCAAGGCCCAACGGGCCGCGGCAAAG
>CAIYZX010000089.1 GCA_903930745.1 uncultured Chloroflexota bacterium
GAGAAGCTGTCCGAGATCATCAAGCAGCCGCAGTACCAGCCCCTTCCGGTTGAGAAGCAGGTCGCGATCCTCGTGGCCGCCACCACCGGCAAGCTGGACGACATCCCCACGTCCCGCGTGAAGGATTTCGAGACGCAGCTGTACCGGTTCCTCGAGACCGAGCGCCCGCAGATCCTCGCTGACCTTGCCGCGTCCAAGACGCTGACCGAGGACATCAGCAAGGGCCTCGGCGAGGCGCTCGACGCCTTCCGCCAGAGCTTCCTGGCGTAGGCGGGTCGAGGTAGCAGGACGTGCCCAGCCAGCGTGAGATTCGCCGCCGCATCGGGTCGGCGAAGAACATCAAGCAGATCACCCGGGCGATGCAGTTCGTCGCGGCCTCCAAGCTGCGGCGGGCCCAGGAGTCAACGCTGGCTGCCCGCCCGTATCGCGAGAAGCTCGACGAGGTGATCGCGGACATCGCCGCCGTCCTCGACGGTGCGGATCACCCGCTCCTCGCGGGCCGCGATCTCCATGCCGAGCACAACCGCCTCCTGGTCGTCATGACCTCGGATCGCGGTCTCGCCGGCGCCCTCAACACCAACACGATCCGGTTCGCGGCCCGCGAGATCGCCGAGCATCCCGGCGACCTCAAGGTCGTGCCCGTTGGCCGCAAGGGCCGCGACGCGATGCGCCGCGCCCGCGTGCCGATCGCAGCCTACTTCGACGGCTTCGGCGAGCGCCCGTCCTTCGCGGACGTCCTGCCGATCGCCCGCCTGGTGGCGGACGACTTCATCTCGGGCACCTACGACCGCGTTGACGTCATCTACCCCCGCTTCGTGTCCACCCTGGTGCAGCGGCCGGTGCTGGAGCAGCTGCTCCCCATCGTCCCGTCCCCGGACATGGCCGGCATCCCCGGCAACCAGTTCCTGTTCGAGCCCAACCCCGGTGCCTTCCTCGAGGCACTCGTTCCGCGCTACGTGGCAACCCGCGTGTACGCGAGCGTCCTCGAGACCACGGCGAGCTTCTTCTCGAGCCAGATGGTCGCGATGAAGAACGCCACGGAGAACGCCGAGGAGCTCATCGACGATTTGACGCTCAGCTACAACAAGGTCCGTCAGGCCAACATCACTCGCGAGATGGTCGAAATCGCGAGCGGCGCTCAGGCCCGCTAGGCCGGCGCGAACGAGGAGGCAATCCCCACCATGGCGACAGCCGCCCCTTCCGCGACCGGCCGGGTCATCCAGATCACCGGTCCGGTCGTTGACATCGAGTTCCCCGCGGGGCAGCTCCCGAAGATCTTCAACGCCGTTGAGATCATCCGCGAGGGCCAGAACCCGCTCGTCTGCGAGGTGCAGCAGCACCTTGGCAACAACTGGGTCCGCGCCGTGGCCATGACGACCACGGACGGCCTCGCCCGCGGCACGAAGGTCGCGGACACCGGCGCACCCATCTCCGTGCCGGTTGGCGCGGTGACCCTGGGCCGCGTGTTCGACGTCCTCGGCCTGCCGATCGACGGCAAGGGCGACGTGGACCGCACCACCGTGCTCCCGATCCACCGCCAGCCCCCGGCCTTCGAGGACCAGACCACCGAGGTCGAGGTCTTCGAGACGGGCCTCAAGGTCATCGACCTGGTCTGCCCCTTCCGCAAGGGCGGCAAGGTTGGCATCTTCGGCGGCGCCGGCGTCGGCAAGACGGTCATCATCCAGGAGCTCATCAACAACGTCGCGAAGGAGCACTCCGGTGTCTCCGTGTTCGCCGGCGTGGGCGAGCGCTCCCGCGAGGGCAACGACCTCATTCACGAGATGACCGAGTCGGGCGTCATCAAGAGCACGGCCTTCGTGTTCGGCCAGATGAACGAGCCCCCCGGCGCCCGCCAGCGCGTCGGCCTTACCGGCCTGACGATGGCGGAGTACTTCCGTGACGTGGAGGGCCGCGATGTCCTCCTCTTCATCGACAACATCTTCCGCTTCACCCAGGCGGGCTCCGAGGTGTCGGCGCTCCTTGGCCGCATGCCGTCCGCGGTGGGCTACCAGCCCAACCTCGCCACGGAGATGGCGGCCCTCCAGGAGCGGATCACCTCGACCAAGAAGGGCTCCATCACCTCGCTGCAGGCCGTGTACGTCCCCGCGGACGACTACACGGACCCGGCGCCGGCGACCACCTTCGCCCACCTTGACTCCACGATCCGCCTGGAGCGGTCCATCGCCGAGCTGGGCATCTACCCGGCCGTCGATCCGCTGACCTCCACCTCGCGCGTGCTCGACCCGCTCATCGTGGGCACCGAGCACTACGACATCGCGCAGGAGACCAAGCGCGTCCTGCAGCGGTTCCGCGACCTCCAGGACATCATCGCCATCCTTGGCATCGACGAGCTCTCCGAGGAGGACAAGGCCACGGTCGCCCGTGCCCGCCGCCTCCAGCGCTTCATGTCGCAGCCGTTCACCGTCGCGGAGGTCTTCACCGGCCGCGCCGGCAAGTACGTGCCGATCCGCGACACCGTTGCGTCGTTCAAGGAGATCCTCGAGGGCAAGGCGGACTCCCTCCCGGAGCAGGCCTTCTTCCTCGCCGGCACGCTGGACGACGTTCGCGAGAACGCCGCGAAGCTGGCCTCCTGACGACGAACCAGGGCAAGGCGCCCGTCCGTCACACCGGCGGACGGGCTCCAGCCGAAGAGGACATGAACTGATGCCGCTCCACCTCGAGATCGTGACGCCGGAGCGCCTCGCCTACTCGGACGAGGTTGACATGGTGCTCGTCCCCGGGAGCGAGGGCGAGCTCGGCGTCCTGCCGCACCACACCCCCCTCGTGTCGCTCCTTGGCCTTGGCGAGCTCAAGATCCGCAAGGACGGCAACGAGGAGAGCTTCGCCATCGTTGGCGGCTTCGTCCAGGTCCGCCCTGACAAGGTCGTGATCATGGCGGAGACCGCGGACCTCGCGTCCGACATCGACCTCGAGCGCGCCAAGCACGCCCGGGCCGAGGCCGAGAAGGCGATCGCGTCCGGCTACGTGGAGGAGGCGGACCTCACCGCCGCCCGAGCCGCTCTCTCGCGCGCCCTGCTCCGCATCACGGTTGCCGAGCGCCGTCGTCGCGAGGGCCACCGGAACCGGGGGTAGCGCATGGCTGACGCACGGCCGTTCCACTGGGAGTTCACCCCGGAGGCCCCGCCCCCGGAGGCGTTCCGCATCGAAGGTGGTCGGCCGCTGCGTGGCACCGTGCAGGTCAGCGGCGCGAAGAACGCCGCCCTCAAGCTGCTCGCGGCCGCCGTCCTCACGGGCGAGCGCTGCCGCTTCGAGAACGTCCCCGAGATCGAGGACGTCCGCGTCCTGACGGAGGTCCTCGCGGATCTCGGCGTCGTGGTGGACCACCCCGAGCACGGCGTCTACGAGATCGCCGCGGGCGACGTTGACTGGCTCTTCATCCCGCTCGAGGCCGCCGCGAAGATGCGCGCCTCGTTCATCCTGTTCGGCCCGCTGCTGGCGCGCTTCGGGCGCGTGATCATCAGCAACCCGGGCGGTGACCGGATCGGCCGGCGGCCCGTCAACCTCCACGTGGACGCGATGCGCGCCCTGGGTGCAGAGGTTGAGTACCGCAACGGCTACTACTACGCCCAGGCCCCCGGCAGGCTCCGCGGCGGCGAGGTGATCTTCCCCCAGGTCACCGTGATGGGCACGGAGAACGCCATGCTGGCCGCGACCCTCGCGGACGGGCACACGATCATCCGCCCCGCGGCGCAGGAGCCGGAGGTGGACGACCTCATCCTGTTCCTCCGGGAGATGGGCGCGGACGTGCAGCGGACCGCCCCGGACACCATCGAGGTCCACGGGAAGCGGCGCCTGCGCGGCGGCCGGCACTCCGTGATCCCTGACCGCATCGAGACCGGCACGTTCCTCGTGGCGGCGGCGATCACCGGCGGCAAGCTGACCCTGGAGAACGCCGCGTGCGAGCACGTGGAGGCGCTCCTGGAGATCTTCACCCGGGCCGGCATCCCCGTGGCCTGCGGCAGGACCTCCCTGGAGATCGACGCCACGGGCCTCCGCCCCGGCGACCTGCGCGCCACGGACATCGCCAGCGCCCCGTACCCGGGCCTCGCCACGGACGTCATGCCCCCGGTCTGCGTCCTCCTCACCCAGGCCAACGGCACCAGCCGCGTCCACGAGACCATCTTCGAGGACCGCATCGAGTGGCTGGCCGAGCTGCGCAAGCTGGGTGCCCGCATCGACATCGAGGACGCCCGCCACGCGTCCATCCACGGCGCCACGCGGCTCCACGGCGGGGAGGCGTCCATCAGCGACCTCCGGGCCGGCGCCAGCCTCATCCTCGCCGCCCTCGCGGCGGATGGCGCATCGCTCATCCACGGCGCGCACCACGTCCACCGGGGGTATGAGAACATCGACCGCAAGTTCAGCCGGCTTGGCGCCGGCATCGTCCGCACCGCGGACCGCTCCTGACCCCGGCCGCCGCGATCCCGGCCCCCGAACGCACCACGGAGTAGCATTCCCGCCGTCATGAAGATTGGAATCGATCTCGGCACCGCGAACGTCATCGTCTATGTGAAGGGCAAGGGCATCGTCATCACGGAGCCCTCGGTCGTCGCGGTAGGCGAGGACAACCGGATCGTCGCCGTGGGCGAGGAGGCCCGCGAGATGATCGGCCGCACCCCCGGCAACATCCAGGCCATCCGTCCGATGAAGGACGGCGTCATCGCCGACTACGTCATCACGGAGGCGATGCTCCGCTTCTTCATCGGCAAGGCGACGAAGGGCCACATCGGCTTCTCCCGCCCGGAGGTCATGATCTCCGTGCCGGCGGGCGTCACGTCCGTGGAGAAGCGCGCGGTCCGTGACGCGGCGCTCAAGGCCGGCGCCAAGGAGGCGTACCTCATCGAGGAGCCCCTGGCCGCCGCCATCGGCGCCAACGTGCCCATCTCCGGCCCGTCCGGGAACATGATCATCGACATCGGCGGTGGCACCTCCGAGATTGCCGTGATCTCGCTGGGCGGCATCGTCGTCTCCAACAGCCTCCGCGTTGGCGGCAACAAGTTCGACGAGCACGTCGCGTCCTACATCCGCAAGAAGTACAACCTGATGATCGGCGAGCGGACCGCCGAGGACGTGAAGATCCAGATCGGCACCGCCCTGCCGCTGGAGCGCGAGCTCACGATGGAGGTCCGCGGCCGCGACCTGATCGCCGGCCTGCCGCGCACCATCCCCATCACCAGCTCCGAGGCGATGGAGGCCATCGAGGTCCCGCTGCAGCAGCTGGTGGCCGCGGTGCGCCATGTCCTGGAGCAGACCCCGCCGGAGCTCTCCTCGGACATCATCGACAAGGGCATGGTCATGTCCGGCGGCGGCTCGCTGCTGCGGAACGTGGACAAGCTGCTCACCCAGGTGACCGGTGTCCCGTGCCACGTCGCGGAGAACTCGCTCAACTGCGTCGCCCTGGGCACCGGCCTCGCGCTGGAGCACTTCGACTTCTTCAAGAAGTCCCTCGTCACCCAGATCTAGCGCGCCGTGCGCGCCTTCCTGGACCTGCACTGCCACACGTCGGCGTCCTTCGACTGCCTGGCGGCGCCGGAGCGCGTGGTCCAGGTCGCGGCTGCGCGCGGCCTGACGCACCTGGCCATCACGGACCACGACCGGATCGACGGCGCCCTGCGCGCCCGTGATGCGGCGCCTCCCGGGCTCACGGTGATCGTGGGCGAGGAGGTGAAGACGGCCGATGGCGACCTGGTCGCGCTCTTCCTCACCGCACCCGTGGCGCCGCACCGGCCAGCCTTGGAGACCATCGCGGAGGTCCGGGCGCAGGGTGGTCTCGTGGGCATTCCGCACCCGTTCGACCGGTTCCGCGGCTCCATGCTCAAGGACCCGCGCCTGGAGGCCATCGCCGCGTCCGTGGACTGGGTGGAGGCCCACAACGCGCGGATCGTGGGCGGGAACGGGAACGAGCGGGCCGCGCTCTTCGCCCGCGAGCACGGGCTGCCCGGCGTCGCCGCGTCCGATGCGCACTCCACCATCGAGGTGGGGGTGGCCTACAACGTGGTCACCGTGGATCCGTCCACGCCCCAGGGGCTGCTGGCGGCGCTGGCCGTCGCGGAGGGCGAGGGGCGGGAGCTGGTGCGGGGGCGCGCCTCGTACTATGTCCGCCTGATCACACCCGTCTCCAAGCTTGTCAACCGCGCCCGGGGCAACCGGCGCGTGCCTCCGCCCGCGGGGAGCGGGCCCGCCGCATGAGTGAGCCGCCCGTGTCGTCCGTCTCCGATACCCCCGGCCAGCCGGATCCGATCCCGGCCGAGGCCGCCGAGGCCGCCGAGGCCGCCGAGGACCTGGGCGCGGACCGTGCCGCCGCGCTGGAGGCCGAGATCAGCGCCGAGGGAGAGGACGCGCCGTCCGTCTCGCTGGGCGCCCGCCTCCGCCAGCCCCGCACCATCCTCTCGCTCGTCCTGCCGCTGGTGCTGCTGGTCCTGATCTTCCGCGTCGCGCTCAACGTGGACGTGGACAAGCTGATCGCCGGCGTCACCTCGGCCAACAAGGGCCTGCTGCTCGTCGCCTTCGTGGTCTTCTACCTGGGCTTCCCGATCCGCGGCACGCGCTGGTCGCTGCTGCTGCGCGGGACGGGCTTCCGCATCGGCACCGCGGACGCGTCCGGGATCCTGTTCCTGTCGTGGCTCGTGAACTGCCTCGTGCCCGCCAAGCTGGGCGACGTCTACCGCGCGTACCTGCTCAAGCTGAACTCCGGCGCGGCGTCGCTCTCGCGGACGTTCGGCACCGTCTTCATCGAGCGCCTGCTGGATCTCTTCGCCATCGCCCTGCTGGGCCTCGCGGCCGGCTTCTGGTCCTTCCGCTCCGGGTTCCCGCCCAGCGTCCAGTTCGTGGCCGCCCTGGGCGTGGCCGTGGTGGTGGTCCTGGCGCTGGCCCTGCTCACGATGCGCAACTTCGGCCGGCGGATCATCACGCGCCTCCCGCTGCCGCACCGGGTCCTTGACCTGTACGACAAGTTCGAGGAGGGCGTCTTCGGCGCCGTGGGCGTCCGCTCGCTCCCGCCGCTCGTGGTGCTCACTGGCCTCGTCTGGGCCACGGAGGGGCTGCGGCTCTGGTTCGTGATCCAGGCGCTGGGCCTCCCGGATGTCTCGATGGGCATCTCCGGGGCGTTCTTCGTGGCGCTGATCGGGTCGCTGCTCACCGCTGTGCCGCTCTCGCCGGCAGGTCTTGGCATCGTGGAGCTGGGCGTGGTGGGCGTGATGGTGGCCGCGTACGGCGTGCCGCTCACGGAGGCCACCACGATCGCCCTGGTGGATCGGCTGATCAGCGTCTTCTCGATCATCGTGCTGGGCTCGCTGTACTACGTGGTGTCGCCCCTGCGCCGGGGGCGCGGGCTGCGCCCCGGATCCGGCGAGGTGGAGCGCCCCGCCTCGGCCGCGTAGGGGCTCCCGCCGCCCGCGGGGCTTCACCGGCACCCCGCCGCACGGGTGCCTCGTCGCGTACGCCGACGCGCACCGGTGCGTGGCGCCACCGGGACCCCCTTCCCCGGTGGAGCTACGCCCAACCCCACCAGACCCACCAGTACTGCATGGGCACGGTGACGTTCGTGCACCACCGGCCAGTACTTGGGAGGGATGGGGTGTGGACGCACCACACCCGATGCTTCAAGTGTCCCGGGCAAGGCGCTCGGGGAGCACAGCCCAAGCAAGGCGAAGCATGACCACTGAGAACGGCCGAGCATTCAACGAATGGCTCCGGGCCCAGCTCAAGGCGAAGAAGATGTCGCAGCGCCAGCTGGCGCAGCAGTCGGGCGTGGACCATTCCACGATCTCCCGCCTGATCCGCGGCGATCGCATGCCGAGCCTGGGCACCGCCACCAAGCTTGCACGAGGACTCCGCGAGATCCGCGAGGACTCCGACACCGGACAGGCGCTGGGCGTCGTGTCCGTGGGGCCCCAGAACCCCACGGCGCGCGTCGAGTACGCCCTCCGCGCTGACGAGTCGCTGACGGAGCCGCAGGTCCGCCAGATCATGGAGTACTACCTGGCCGTCCGGGTGCGCCGCTTCGCGCGGACGTACTCGAGCATCGGAACCGCCGAATCAGGCATCGGCGGGACCGCGGCGGCACCTCGCGCCGGCACTGCCTATCCGCGGCCGGCGGGCATGATGGGAGCAGGTGTCGGCGTCACGCCTGGCGTCCGCTCGATGCCCACGCCACCGTCCCGATACGGAGCACCGCGGCCCGCGGTGCGACCGGTCAGGGCGCCGAGCCGGGGCTAGTCCCGGGACAGGCACGGAGCCGGTCCCGCGGGGGTGGGCAGGCTCCACCAAGGATTGCTGACCCGGATCACCAGTCGTCCGGGTCTCGGGGACAGCGAGCGCCGGTCCGCCAGGGCCGGCGTTCGTGATTCCCGCAGCCCGCTGCGCCCCGGCCACTGGCAGTGCCGCGGTACGTCAGGGCGCAGGACGTCAGGGCGCAGGCGCCGCGTAGACGGAGATCACGCGCCGGGGTCCGGCCTCCCAGCGGTCCGCCAGGACGAGATCGGACCGCCCGGTCATGGCGAGCCACGCCGTCTCCGCCACGCCCCCGCACGTGTCGCCCACCACGGTCTCGAAGAGCGGGTCGCAGACCACGACCGTCGCGGCGCCGGTCGTGCCGTCCGCCACCAGCTGTGCCCCGCGGCGCAGCAGCGGGAACCCGACGGCGTCCGCGCTCTTGAACACGGGCAGGCCGTCCAGTGCCAACGGAGCGTCGCCGGTCGTTGCCAGCACGCGCACGGCGGCGGCATCTGCGCCCGGCCAGCCCCCGTCCGGCGAAACGACCGGTGGCCACGCCGAGACCGCGAGGGCGATGGAGGCCAGGGTGGCGCCCAGGCCGGTCAGGCGGGCGACGCGGATGCTCCGGTGGTTGTCGCCTGAGCCCTGGATCGTCCCGGTGAGGCGCGCAAGGCCCACGCTCGCGAGGACCAGGACCACGGGGTCCAGGAACGCGTGGTAGTGGTCGTTGGGCAATCCCGGCACGACCGCGGCAAGCGACGGCGCGACGATCGCGAGCACCAGCACCGAGATGGCGAGCGCGCCGGCCAGGAGCCGGGCTGCCGGGATGTCCGTGTCGGGCGCGCGACCATCGGGACGGCTCCCGGCACCGGCGGGCACCGCGCGGGTGCGGGCGCCCGTGGTCACGTCCCCGTGTGCCCGTCGTGTGACCACGGCCATGCCGATCAGCGCCACCATCACGGCCGACACCAGCAGGCTCAGGCCGGCACGCTCCGTCACGAGGCCAACCAGCGGCCAGGACAGCACGCGCAGTCCCACCACGATGATCCGCACGGGCAGTGCCGTCATCGCCTCGCTCCCGTTTCCGCCCAGGAACAACAGCACGGCGCGGACCTCCGTGAACCCGGTGGTGAGCTCGGATGCGAGCAGCGGCAGGAACCCGGCCACCACCAGCACCGCCACCGCCACGCCGCCACGCACCAGGTCCAGCACAGGCTCGTGCCGGCGCAGGCGCCGCACCAGGGTGTCCAGCCACAGCCCGGCGAGGGGGATGAGCAGCGTGATGTCCAGGACGTGTGCCTGGACGGCAACCGATGCCGTGACGCCCACCATGAGCCACCAGCGCGCGCGACGCGTCTGCCGGGCGCGGATCGCGCTGCCGAACGCCAGCGCCGCGAAGAGCGGGACCAGGTTGGGGTTCCAGATGAACGTGGACTCCTCGATCGCAGCCGGGGAGACGGCCGCGACGAGCCCGGCAAAGGCCGCCGTCATCGGGCCTCCCACGACGCGCGCGAGCCACCAGGTGGCGACCACGGCGCCGATGCCGATGAGCGCGAGCTCCAACACCACTACAGACGGGTCTGCGCCAGAGAGGAAGGCTGCAGGGGCGAGAAGGTAGTAGTAGAGGGCGCCGTGGTGGAATGTGCCGATGCTGGTGGGTGGCCCCAGCAGCGGAACCTGGCCGGCGGTCACCAGCGCGTGGAGCACCGTCATGTCATGGCCCTGGTCCGCGTCCCACTGGCCGCGGAGCGCGAGGCCCGGCAGGCGCGTCAGCGCGGCGAGGGCGACGATGCCAAGGAGGACGAGGGGCTCCAGCCGGCGTCCAAGATCGACGTGTCCTCCGCGCCGGGCCTCCCGGCCCCGATCGCTGGTCACCGGCCCCGCCCGGCCACGGCTGCGGCAGCGGTCTCCGCCCCCTGCTCGGTCTCCGCCGGGGCGCTCCGGCCCTTGGGGCTCCTCGTGGTGAAGGCCGCATCGGGCAGCGCCGCGAGCGGGCGGCCTGCCACGATGTCGTGGAGACGGGCGACGTTCACGGCGTCGTAGCCCTCCTCCATTCCCGGAGTCTCCAGGTAGTACGTCACGTGGCCCAGCAGCGGGTGCGTGACCACGCGCCGGATCCCGTCCACGCCAACCTGTCCCGCACCGAGGTGCTCGTGCCGGTCCGTGCGGGAGCCCCGGGCCGCGCGTGAGTCGTTCAGGTGAACCATGTGCAGGCGGTGGAGCCCAACCGCGACGCCAAGGCCAGCGAGCAGCTCGTCCACGCCCGCCTCGGTACCCACGTCATAGCCGGCACCCCAGGCGTGGGCGGTGTCCAGACAGTAGCCGTAGCGTTCACGCGGGACGCCCGCTGCCGCGATGGCGGTGTCGATGGCGCCCAGCTCCTCCACCGTTGCACCGATGCCGAAGCCTCCACCCGCTCCGTTCTCCAGCACGAGGATGGGGTCCGGAGCCCCGTCGCCGATGCCTGCGAAGACCGTCGCGACGCGTGCGGCAAGGCGGTCGATCCCCGCTTCCGCCCCATCGCCACGATGGGAGCCGATGTGGATGTTCAGGAACCGTGCCCCGTAGGCCTGGGCAACGGCCAGCTCGTTGACGAGCATCATCACGGACCGGTCTCCGGTCTCCGTCTCAGGGCTCGCGAGGTTCACGAGGTAGGGCGCGTGGATGGCCAGGGGTGCCACGTCGTGGTGGGCGAGGCGGGCCAGGAACGCCGGCAGCTCCACGGGAGGCGCGGATCGCCGGCGCCACGACGTGGGGTTGTCGCTGAACACCTGGAGCGCGGACATGCCAACGTCCGCGGCCCGATCGGCCGCCTTGACCATGCCTGCGCCCAAGGCCAGGTGGGCACCCAGCCGACGTCCGTTGGAGAGCATGGCGGGAAGGGTAGCGGAGGCGGTTCCGGGTCGCGCCGGACTAGCCCCTGCGCGACCCCTTGCCCGGGGTGTAGCCACCGCCCACCACTGGCTCGATCAGGCCGTAGTCGCCGTCCTTGCGCTTGTAGAGCACCGCGACGCGCTCGTTCTCCGCGTTGACGAAGACGTAGAAGTCGTGGCCCAGCTCCTCCATGGCGCCAACCGCATCCTCCTCGAAGATGGGCTCGATGGCGAAGCGCTTCGTCTTCACGATCCGGCGTTCGACCGCGCCCTCGGCGGTGCCGTCCGCGATGCGGCGGAGCAGCGACTTCTCCTCCTCGGCGCGGGCGCGCACCCTGGGCTTGTCCCTGTAGTCCACGGCCTGGCGCTCGGCCTTGTCCACCACGATGTCGATGGCCGCCTGATAGGAGCCGCCGGTGGCGCGCGAGCGGATCGTGTGCCCGTCGATGACGAGCGTGATCTCCGCGGTGTGGGCGTCCGACGCGCTCTTGTGCTGCTCGTTGGTGAGCTCGAGAACGGCGTCCGTCCGATCATCCAGGAAGCGCTCGAGACGGCCAAGCTTGCGCTCCGCGTACTGCCGGACCCGCTCCGGCACCTCGAGGTTCTTGCCCCGAACGATCGTCCTCACGGTAGACCTCCCGGCTGGAACGCGCCTGGCTCATGGGGGAGGGGCACGCCGTCGTGCCCCCTCGGAAGGCGAGTATGCCACTGCGACACGCCATGCCAAAGGGCCGGTCGTATCACCGCTCACGGGCCACCGCGAGCCCGCTGACGGCCGCGGCGCCCATGGCCAGCAGGACCTCCGCGGCTTCGCGCATGGTGGCGCCAGTGGTGATGACGTCGTCCACCAGGATCACCCAGTGGCCGGCCACCTCGCGCACGGCGGGGTCCGGCGCCGGCCCGAACGCGCCCTCCATGTTCAGCGCCCTTCGCCCCCGGTCCAGGCGGTACTGGGGCGTGGTGGCCCGGGTCCTGGCGACCGCCTCCCGCCACGGCAGGTGGAGCTCCCTGGCCGCCGCCGCCGCCAGCAGCGCCGCCTGGTCATAGCCGCGCTCGCGCAGGCGAGCTGCGTGGACGGGCACGGGCACCACCAGGTCACCCCCGGCGCCCGCGGCACGCCACCGGGCGGCAAGCGCCTGGCCCAGGACCGGCGCGACGCGCTGCTCACCCGCGTACTTCAGCCCGTGGAGCGCCCGGCGAACGGGCCCCACGAACGGGGAGCACCACTCCAGCTGAACGAGCGGCGCGGGAGGTCCTTCCGCGAGCCCCAGCGCCGTTCCGGGCGGCAGGTCCACCCGTACCCAGGCGGCTCCCCTGCAGCGCCCGCAGAGCGCGTCACCCTCCCTCCCGCACCCGGCACACACCGCGGGCAGCGCGAGATCCAGGAGGCGCCCAACGGGCCGGCCAAGGAGTGCAGCAGCAGATGCCATGCCGCCGATGATCGCGAGCGCCACTCACCGCGCACTTATCGCCCGCTCACCTGGCGCCTACCGGCCCTCGCGGATCTCCAGGCGGTCGCCCACGGCGGTCCCCGTCCGCTCGATCACGCCGGCGGGCAGCTCCAGCACGCCGTTCGCGCCCCGGACGAGTGGCACGAGGCCCGTCCATGGCCGCAGCGAGCGGTGCACGGACAGCACGGTGCGCGACCCGTCGGCGGCAGGCCGGGAGACGAAGACCGCGTCGATGGGGAACCGCATGAACATCATGTGGATCCCGTTCTCGCCGGGGAACCAGAGGCCATCACCGGCGGGCAGCGAGGCACGGCCCATGAGGCCCATGAACTTGGCCCAAAGGGAGCCCGCGGTCGCCATCCGGGAGGCGAGGTCAGCCTCCCGGTCCAGGTTACGCGCGGAACCGGTCACGCGCGCGCACCCGGATGTCGCGCCTACGGCGTCCCATTGCCCAGGTTGATCATGATCAGGATGATCGCCGGGCCAAGAATGATGATGAACAGCGACGGGAAGATGCAGCCCACCAGCGGGAAGAGCATCTTGATCGGCGCCTTGGCGGCCATCTCCTCCGCCCGCTGGCGGCGCTCGATGCGCAGCTGCTCGGACTGGACCTGGAGCACCTTGGAGATGCTCACACCCAGCTGCTCGGCCTGGATGACGGCGCCGATGAAGTTGGAGAGTGCCGGAACCTCCGTGCGGGGGACGATGTCCCGCAGGGCGTCGCGGCGGGCCTTGCCGACGCGGATCTCGGCCAGTGCCCGGCGGAACTCCTCCGTGAGGGGTCCCTTGAGCTTCTCCACCACCTTGCCCAGCGCACCGTCGAAGCCGAGGCCCGCGCGCACGGAGATCGTGAGCAGGTCCAGGGCGTCCGGGACCATCAGCAGGATGAGCTTCTGGCGCTTCTTGATGCGCCCGCCCAGCCAGAACTCCGGGATGGTGTACCCCATCATCGCGCCAACGAGGAGCATCACGACACCGACAGCGACCGGGGTGCCGATGATGTTCGGGAAGACGAACAGCAGGAAGAAGACACCCACACCGGCGATGGTGCCCACGGCCTTGATGCCCAGCCAGTCCGAGACGCGCATGTCTCCAGGATTGCCGGCCAGGGCCAGGCGCTTCTCCGTCTGCTGTGTGAAGGACTGGCTGGTGACCCGGGCGACAGAGCCCGAGAGCCGGTTGACGAAGGGCCGGACCGTGCGCTCGAAGAGCGGCTGCTGGAGCTCCAGCTCCTCGAGGTTCTTGGCCTGCATGGAGCCGAGCTGGGTGAGGCGGGCCTGCACCGGGTCCACGCCGGAGCGTCCGGCCAGCCCGTAGAAGATCATCAGGATGGAGACGGCGGCGAGGCCCGCGACCAGGAAGGGCAGGATGGATTCCATGGGCTAGACCTCGATGTCCACGATCTTGCGGATGAACATGAAGCCCAGGAACATCGAGAACCCGCCGAGCGCCAGGATCACCACGCCGGTGGGCAGGCCGCCGATGCTGGCGCGAGGGTCGAACAGCGGCTTCATGAAGTCCGGTGCCACCACGAACAGGAAGCCGGCGAGGGCGATCGGCAGGAAGCCCACCACGTAGCCGGACAGGCGCTGCTGTGCGGTCAGGGTGTTGATCTCGCCCTTGATGCGGACGCGCTCGCGGATCGTGAAGGCGATGGAGTCCAGGATCTCGGCGAGGTTGCCGCCAACGGTGTGCTGGATGGAGATGGCGGTGGCCATCAGCTCCAGGTCGTCCGACTTGACGCGGCGGACCATGTTCTCGAGCGCGGTGTCGAACGAGAGGCCCAGGTTGACCTCCCGGATGACACGGCCGAACTCGGTGGCGATGGGCGGTCGTGACTCGCGGACCACCAGCTCGATGGCCTGCAGGAACGAGGAGCCGGCGCGCAGCGCGTTCGCGATCAGCGTGATGGTGTCCGGGAGCTGCTTGTTGAACGCCTTGAGCCGCCCGTTCTTGCGGCCGTTCAGCCAGAAGCGGGGGAACATGAAGCCCACGAACCCGCCGATGAGCAGCACGAGCGGGTTGCCCAGGCCGGGGACGCCCACCGAAAGGAGCAGCATCAGGAGCGGGAGGCCAAGCGTGGCGCCCGCCCAGATCATCAGGTACTCGGAGACCTTGAGGCGGAGGTCCGCGCGGGCGATCTCGCGCGCCAGGTTCGCGCCGAAGTCACGCTGCTCCACCACCTTGTTGAGCTGGATCAGCGCGGCGCTGGACGCCAGGGCGGCGGCGACGCCACCGGACCCGGCGGCCGCACCGGCGACGGGCTTCTCCGGCTTGGCGGCGGCATACCGCTCGAGGCGGGCGTTGACGCCGGAGCCGCCGCTCGACATCGCGATGCCCACGGCGATCAGGAGGATCGCGAGGGCGGCGATGCCGGCGATGGCGATGGTCATGGTGTTGTCCACAGGCCGCCTCCCGGTTCCGCCTAGTAGCTGAAGCCGAAGAGGCCGGGCGGCAGGTGGATGCCCTGGACCTCGAACTTCTCGACGAACTTGGGCCGGATCCCGGTGGGCTTGAGCCGTCCCTGGATCTTGCCCTCGACGACGCCCGTCTGCTCGAAGACGAACACGTCCTGCATCACGATGACATCACCCTCCATGCCCTGGACCTCGGTGATGTTGGTGATCCGGCGCGAGCCGTCCTTGAGACGCGCCTGGTGGACGATCAGGTCCACCGCGGAGGCGATCTGCTCGCGGATGGCGCGGACCGGAAGGTCCACGCCCGCCATCAGGACCATCGTCTCGAGGCGCGAGAGCATGTCGCGCGGGCTGTTGGCGTGGCCCGTGGACATCGAGCCGTCATGGCCGGTGTTCATGGCCTGGAGCATGTCCAGCGCCTCGCCCGCACGACACTCGCCCACGATGATGCGATCGGGCCGCATGCGCAGCGAGTTGCGCACGAGCTCGCGGATCGGGATGGCGCCCCGGCCCTCGATGTTGGGCGGGCGGGACTCCAGGGTCACCACGTGCTCCTGGCGGAGCTGGAGCTCCGCGGCGTCCTCGATGGTGACGATGCGCTCGTCGTCAGGGATGAACGAGGAGAGCACATTGAGCGTGGTGGTCTTGCCGGAGCCGGTGCCGCCTGAGACGAAGATGTTCAGACGGGCCTCGACGGACGCCCGCAGGAACTCGAACATGTCGGCGGTGGCGGACCCGAAGCGGATCAGGTCGTCCACCGTGAGCGGGCTGGCGGAGAACTTGCGGATGGTGATGACCGGTCCCACCAGGGAGAGGGGCGGGATGATCGCGTTGACGCGCGATCCATCGGTCAGGCGGGCGTCAACCATCGGGCTGGACTCGTCCACGCGGCGGCCGATCGGGGCGATGATCCGGTCGATGATCCGCATCACGTGCTCGTCGTTCTGGAAGACGACATTGGACAGCTCCAGCTTGCCGTGGCGCTCCACGTAGACCTGGCGCGGCCCGTTCACCATGACCTCGGAGATGCTCTCGTCGCGGAGGAGCGGCTCGAGGGGGCCAAGGCCGATGATCTCGTCGGTGATCTGCTCCAGCATCCGGACCCGCTCCGCGCGGGTCAGGGCCAGGCCCTCCTCGTCGATGACCCGCCCGAAGATCTCCTCGATCTGGCGGCGAACCTCGACCTGGTTGGAGAGGTCCAGCTTGGGGTCCAGGTCCTGGATCACCCGGTTCTGGATGCGGAACTTGACGTCACGGAAGGACTCCCGCGACGGGCCCGTGGGCATGAGCCGGCCGGCCGTGGGGGCCTGCGGGCCGCCCTGGCCGCCGAAGGGCTGCTGCGTGGGGACCGGGACGTTGGACGACGGCTGCTCGCCGCCGCCACCGCCACCCGGGCCCGGTCGCGCGCTCTCGATGCGCTTCAGAAGACTCATCGGCTACTCCCCTTCGGCCGACTGGCCGCTCCCTGTCGCTGCCTCATCGCCATGCGAACAGCGACTTCTTCTGTGCGGCCTTCTTCGCGTCGCCGGCGTCTGCAGTCTTGCTGCCCGCGACCGCGGATGCAAGACGAAGAACGTCCTGGGAGACCTGGGCCTCCCGGTTGGACAGGAAGAACGGCACACCCCGATTGAGCGCGTAGACGACGCTCCGGCCATCCGACACGATCGTGTGGTCGACGCGGCGCCCGATGGAGTGCTCGACGTCCGCGACGCGGATGCCAAGCGAGCTGTCGGCGCGGTTGAGCACCAGCCGGATCTTGTCCGGACCGTAGCCCAGCTGCTCCGCCACCTCCAGGAACAGTCGGATGTTCTTGATGGACGTGATCTCGAGGGACAGCATGGTGAGCACCGTGTCCGCGAGATCCAGGATCGCCAGCGTCGTCTCGTTGAACGACGGCATGCAGTCAACCACCACGAGGTCGTGGGTGGCCCGGAGCGCCTCCAGCATCCGCTTGGTCGCCGTGGGAGTGACCAGCTCCGCCATCTCCGGCGAGGGCGGAGCGAGCATCACGCGGATGCCCGCGGAGTGGTTGATCAGGAACGTGTCCAGGGACTCCGGCTCGCCGGTTTCAAGCTCCGGGACCAGGTCCGCGATGGACTTGTTCTTGGGGTTCAGGTTGAGCAGGACGCCCACATCGCCGAACTGGAACGAGGCGTCAACGAGGCACGTGCGCTGGCCCAGCTCCGTGGCCGCTGCGACCGCGAGGTTCACCGCGAGGGTGGTGCGGCCAACGCCGCCCTTCGGGCCGAAGACCGCGACGATGCGGCCCGGCTCCTGTGGCTCCCCGGCTGAGCTGGGGCGCGCCGGAACCGGCGTCGTGGTGCCGGTGGCGGGTTGCACCACGATCCGGGAGAGCTTCTCGCGCTCCCGCGTGTAGACCTGCCGGATGGAGGCGGTCAGCTCGTCGGATGAGAAGGGCTTGACGAGGAACTCGCGGGCGCCGGCCAGCATGGACCGGCGCAGGTAGTCCGCCTCGCCCTGGACGGACATCATCACGACGGCGGCAGTGGGGACCTCCGAGGCGAGCCGTTCCGTGGCCGCGATACCGTCCATGTCCGGCATGTTGATGTCCATGAGGACCACGTCCGGCTGGAGCTCGGCGGCCTTCTCGATTGCCTCGCGTCCGGACGCCGCCGATCCCACGACCTCGATGTCCGTCTCGAAGCCAAGCAGCTTCGCGAGGTGCTCGCGGGTCTCCGGGATGTCGTCGACGATCAGGACGCGGATCTGGTCTGCCATCTGGTGGGCGTCTCGTGTCGGTAGGGTGGGCTTGATGCCGGCCGGCGGCCCCGGTCCCCGGGGGTGGATCGACCGGCCGACGGGGTGTCGGCCGGTCGTGCCGGGCGGCGTTGGATGCGGGTCAGGGCTTCGGGGTGGGCTTGACCGTGCCGGGTTTCGGGGTGGGCTGGACCACCTGGACCACCGCGGGCGGCAGCACGCCGAAGTCGTCCACGAGGCGCCGCAGCGTGATGCCCGAGGTCTGGACCACCGGGCAGTACGTCTGGCCCTCCGCGGGCTTCGTGGTGCAGTCCGCGGAGGAGCGGAGCACCAGGCTGATGCTGCCCTCCAGCTGGGCGAACTTGAGGACCTCCGCGTCCTGCGTGGGCACGGACAGGATGACGATCTGCTGCTGGCCGTTGAGGGTGGTTCCGTTGTCCGACGGCGCCTGGCTCGCGGCGGGCTGTCCGGCGTCAACCGGCGGCGGGAGGAGGGTCCCCAGGACCTGGAGGCCCTGGCTGACCACCTTGACCGTGGTGTGGTTGTACTGCTCGGGGGGATAGGCCACGTAGCCGTAGACGTCCGGCTCCAGGCCCAGGACGGGGACAACCACCGGCACCTTGTCCGGGGCGTTGAACCCGGTGACGACGTCCACGAAGTCGCCGGGCTTGATGATGGTGCCCACGCCGGAGACCTGGTCCACCTGGACGGCCATGGCGGTGAAGCCCGCCGGAACCTCGATGGTCTGGATGTCGCCGCCGCCGTTGAGCACCTTGCTGGTGATCAGCTGGTCCGTGATGACCTTCGTGCGGGCGATCTGACCCACGACGAACGAGGTGTCAGCGTAGGAGTCCGCGGGCTTGTCCGCGACCGGGACCTCCTTGGTGGCGACCAGGTCCACCGTGATGGTGGCCCCGAGGTCGATGTCCGAGACCGCGACCACGACCTTGGCCGTGGTGGGGGCAACACTCTGCCCGGGCTGCGAGCCGCCGTTGCCGCCGTTGCCGCCCGTCCCGGAGCTCATCGTGACCAGGATGAGGACAAAGGCGATCCCCGCCAGGAGGAAGCCGATCAGCAGGACCAGCCGGTTTGAGCGCTTCAAGTGTGGTCTCCCCGAACCGTAGTGACAGGTGGCACCACTCTAACACCGTGGTCCCCCGGGGTCAGCAGCCAAATTGGCTAGTACTTTGTGAGGAAATGTGGGGACCAGACGCACACAGTAAGGTGACCTGCAAGGCACCCGCCCAAGTCCGCCGGCTGACGGCAAGACAGCCCGCCGGGTGGGCCCGGCGGGCTGTCAGGTTCGCGAGATCGCGAGGATCAGATCGATGCGCCCACGGTGCTCAGCTTGTCGCTGATCTGGCCGCCAAGGTAGATCAGGGCGACGATCGCCACGATGGCGATCAGGGCGAGGATGAGAGCGTACTCGGCAAGGCCCTGGCCCTCGTCGTCGGTGACGACGGCCTGGCGCACGAGAGTGGTCAGTTGCGAGAACACGTTGAGGTCACCTCCCAGGCGAGGCCCGATGGCCTCCAGGCGGGGCTGCCGAGCCCCGGATCCCCGTGGATCCGTGCGCATGTCCCCCGACACACGACACGGTAGCCGCATGGCGCGGGAGCGCAACGGGACTTTCGTCCCATCGCGGTCCCGGACCGGTCACGGCTGCCGGGCCCGGAATCAGCACCGCCGGCTGGGCGATCGCTCGTCCGGCCGGCGGTGGGTTGTCGTCGCGTTGGCGGCGGTCCTAGATGGACTTGCCGACGTTGGACAGGATGCCGGAGATGGCGCCGCCCAGGAAGATCAGGGCGACGATCGCCACGATGGCGATCAGGGCGAGGATCAGGGCGTACTCGGCGAGGCCCTGGCCCTCCTCGGACTCGATAGAGAGCCGAGAGATAAGTGCGTTGATCAGAGACATTTCGTTACTCACCTCCTTCCCGTCTGAGGATCGTGGTTGCCCACTGGCGCCGAGGGTATGACCTGCCGCTGCCGGTGTCAACAGGTGCCCTCGCCTGCCTCCTGACAAGCCGAAACCCCCGCCGGACGGGTCCGACGGGGGTCTGCGAGCTGCGGCGTACGGGACGCCGGTGTCCCTAGATGGACTTGCCGACGTTGGACAGGATGCCGGAGATGGCGCCGCCCAGGAAGATCAGGGCGACGATCGCCACGATGGCGATCAGGGCGAGGATCAGGGCGTACTCGGCGAGGCCCTGGCCCTCGTCGTCGGACGAGAAGGAGGCGACGAGGCTGCTGAGGTACTGGGTCACGAGGCTCATGAACGAAACTCCCCGGTGGTGATGATGGCCCCCGGCGATGCCGCCGGTGGAGCAATAGCCTCCGGCCTTCGACTGCGGATCGCAATGGGACCATGGTCCTGGTACCGATCCCCGGGAATCGAAAGAGCCGCCGGCTGCCCGGCGGCTCCTCCTGCTCTGCTGACGGGCCTCAGATGGACTTGCCCACGTCGGACAGGATGCCGGAGACGGCGCCGCCCAGGAAGATCAGGGCGACGATCGCCACGATGGCGATCAGGGCGAGGATCAGGGCGTACTCGGCGAGGCCCTGGCCCTCGTCGTCGGACGAGATGGAGGCGAGCAGCGCGGTGAGCAGGGTCATGAGACAACCTCCTGAAGATAAGTGCAGTTCCCCGTGGCGGATGACCCGGTCACCTTACAATGTGACTATCAGGAAGGCCAGTGGGAATTTCGTCCCACATTGTGTAGGACACACGCCCTTGGCCGTCATGTCCGCTGCCGCCGCGTGGTCACGCGCCGCTGCTGTCATCGTGGCCGGACAGTGCTACGACCAGCCGGAGCTCAGCGCCGCCGGCGAGGACCTCCACCGACGCTCCGATGGACGCGGCCCGCTCCGCCACCTCGCGACGGGTTGAGACCGGCAGCATCACGATGGCCGCAGCCTCGGCGGCGACGACTGCGGCGGCACGCGCCTCCGCCCGCTCCTGGACCATCTGGCGGAGCACATCCGGCATGTCCGCTGCGGGCGCCGAGACGTCGTCGCCCTCCGGCATCACGGCGCTGCGCTGGGCGACCAGGCGCGCCTCCAGCACATCGTTCCAGTCAAGGCGCAGGATCACCCGGTCCGGACCCAGCCCCAGGTATGCCGCCAGCGCCTCGTCCAGGATCCGGAACGTGGCGCTCTCAACGTCCACTGGGAGCCGCCGGTCCTGGCCGATGGACTCGAACTCCACGGGCACGTGCGCGCGCCGGCCACGATCCCTCGTGGAGCGGCGCAGCGTGGGCACGAGCCCCAGGTCGTCGAGGACCATGGGTCGCACGTCGAAGATGAAGTTCTTCGTGGCGTCCAGCGTCTGCTGGACCATGGAGACGAGCAGCCGCGTCTCCGCCCTGGCGTGGGATGGGTCCCGCTCCAGGAGACGCTCCACGATCTGGGCCTGGAGCACGATGTTCGTGAGCGACTGGGCCGGCCCGTCGTGCATGGAGCGGGCAATCTCGCGGCGTAGGTCCTCCTGGGCGGACAGGACAACCCGAGAGAGACCGGGTGGCAGGGTTTCAGGCTCGCCACCCGCGGAGGCGGCAGCAGCGGCGGGCGTGGTTCCTGCGGGGACGGCTGACGGCTCGGGTCTCGCTCCCGGCGGCGGGAGCGTCACGCCTGCCAGCCGCTCGATCACCGCCGCCAGCGCACCGCGGTGGCGCGTCACGGCCTTGTGCTTGCCCTCCAGCACCTCCACCTGCGCCTCCATCGTGGACACGCGGCGGGTGAGGTTCAGCAGCTGGCCGTACGCCTCGGTCTGCTCCTGGGGCGTCATCGGCCTGTCGGCGGCTGCAAGGCGCTCCGTTGCCTGGACGCGTTTCTGCTCGTGGCGTGCCGCCTCCGCCTTTGCCTGCCCGATGAGCAGCTCGATCTCGCCCAGCTCGCGGTCAAGCCGGGCGACATCGGCCGTCAGCTGGTCGGCCAGCTGCTCTGCGGTCAGTACGTCATCCATGGAGGCGGGTGCTCAGGCGGCGGGCGTGGAGGAGGACGATCAGTCCTCGGGCATCCGGATCCAGCCCTGGCGCATCGCATACACCACGGCCTGCGTCCGGTCGTTCACGGAGAGCTTCCGGAGGATGGAGCTCATGTGGTTCTTGACCGTCTGCTCCGAGATGGACAGCGCGTAGGCGACCTGCTTGTTGGTCATGCCCTGCGCGATGTTGTCCAGGATCTCCACCTCGCGCGGGGAGAGCGGCGCGAAGATGGGCGCGGCCTCCTGGCCGTAGATCGCCAGCTCGCGGAACTCCTTGAGGACCCGCGACGCGACGGCCGGCTTGCTGAAGACCTTGTCGTTGATCAGGTACTCGCCGGCGACCACCCGCCGGATGACCATCACGAGGTCCTCCGGGGCGATGTCCTTGAGCACGAACGCCGCCGCGCCGGCCTTGATGGCCTCGAACAGCGCGTCCTCGTCCTCCTCCGTGGAGAGCACGATGATCGCGGCGGACGGCAGCTCGCGCTTCACCCGCTGAGTTGTCTCGATGCCGCCAGGGGCCGGCAGCGTCAGGTCCATGAGGATGACGTCCGGGTTCGTGGCGAACGCGGCGTCCAGCGCGGTGCGGGAGTCGTCCGCCTCGGCGACGACCTCGAGATCCGGCTCCTGCGCCAGGATCGCCTTGATGCCCACGCGGAAGAAGGCGTGGTCATCCACGATCTGGATCTTCACGCGGTCGAAGGAGGCCATCCGGCGGTCGCCCCCACCGCCCCTCCGGCGGTCCGGACCCTGGTACTCGGTCATTCGGTCTCCTTGCGCGTCAACGGGATCGCGAGCCGCACGACCGTACCCGCATCCGGCCGTGACATCACCTCGAGGGACGCGCCAACCAGCTCGGCACGCTCCCTCATGAACTGGAGACCGAAGTTGCGCCGGCCACGAGCCGCCACCGCCCCGGTGTCGAACCCGCGCCCGTCGTCCCGGACCTCCAGGATCCAAACAGTATCGGACAGACTCGTGGCCACCACGACATGCGCGGCGTCCGCGTGCTTGCGCACATTCTGCAGCGCTTCCTGCACGATGCGCAGCACCACCGTCTGGGTAGCCTCGTTCAGGCCATCCGTGGGAGCCTCCAGCTCCGTGGCGATGTTCAGGCCGGAGAGGGCGGCCTGGGTGGCGATGGCGTCCACGATCGCCCCGTCCAGGCCCAGCTCATCAAGGACTGGCGGCCGCAGCTGGGTGAGGAAGCTGCGGACATCGCCCAGCTCTCGACGCAGCAGCTCTCGCAGGAAGCGGAGCTCCGTCCGGGCCATCCGTGGGTCCGACTCGAAGACCCGGTCGATGAAGTCCACCTGGAAGATGGCGTTGGAGAGGGCCTGGGCAGGTCCGTCGTGGACCTCCTGGGCGAGCCGCGCGCGCTCCGCCTCCTGGGCCTCCACGATCCGCATCTGCAGCTCCGTGGCGATCGATGGCAGCGTGGGCTCCGCGATCAGCGACGAGTCACCGCGGCCAAGGAAGAGCCACGTGGCCTCGAGGTTCCGGATTGCCAGCTCCAGCCTGGCCAGCTCCGCCTCGTGGTTGCCAAGGTCCGAGCGACCCTGCTCCACCTCCAGCCGCAGGAACCGCTGGCGCAGGTCGTCTGCGCCAGCCTCCGCGGCGAGGGCCGGATCCATCTCATCCCCGTCGCGGGCGGGCCCGCCGCCCGCTCCGCCGCCCGCCGCCCGCTCCGCCTCCGTGTACTC
This sequence comes from uncultured Chloroflexota bacterium, assembly GCA_903930745.1. GTDB lineage: Bacteria > Chloroflexota > Limnocylindria > Limnocylindrales > CSP1-4 > CAIXZV01. The sequence goes on from CAIYZX010000089.1 coordinate 23,383, forward strand.
GAAGTCATCGGAGAGGTCCTGCCAGCGGGACACGTCCTCGAGATGGGCGATGCGGTACCGGTCGCGCACGGCACGAAGCGAGTTGGCGGCATAGGCCAACGCCTCCGCGGCTTCGGCATGGAGCTCGTCAAACCGCGAGGCGGCCAACTCGCTCCGTGTGGCATCCATCGGCGCGAGTGTAGCCGTGCTTCGGCGGAGGACGATAGGCGTTCCTGCGTGAGCGCCGCGTGGGATTGGCGGCCGTTCAGGGACAGACGATGCGAAACGCCCGGATGCTCTCGATGGCGGCGGCGTCCAGCGGGTCCTGCGGTACCGGGATCGCCACCTCCTCGAAGCAGGCGGCTGCGGCGTCCTGGCCGCCCGTGCCGCCTGCCTCGTCAAGGACCGCGGGCCAGCGGCCGTGCTCCTCCTTGACCACGACGAGGAGCTGGGCGCCGAAGCGCGGGTCACGAGCGAGGTCCAGCACGTTCGCGGGGGACTCGTCCGGCAGGGCGAGCGTCCGGATCCGGGCGGCCTCCGCCATCCAGACGGGGAAGTCCGTGATCACCGGGGCGCTGTCGTCCAGCGGAGAGCCGGCGGCCGCGAGCTGGCGGGCCAGCACCTCGTACTGGCGGGCGGTGCCCACGGCATCGGCGGCGGCCGGCGGCAGGAGGACCGCGCTGAACGTGGCGCCGGCGCCAACCGCCAGGACGACGCCCAGCCAGGCGACCGGGCGCTCCCAGCGCATGCGCGCCGCCAGCCGGGCGAACCCGCCATCGAGCGCGCCCAGCGCCGCGATCACCACCAGCACGTGGGCCGGCGCGGCGGCGTGGAGGTAGGTGCCCCACGTGGTTGCCACGGGAAACGCGAGGCTGGTCACGGTGAACGTGGCCAGGCAGACGATGACCAGCGGCCGCAGAGCACGGTCGCGCGCCTGCCACGGCAGGGCCGCCACGCCCAGCACAGACAGTGGGATGCCCAGGAGCAGGAGGACGCTCCAGAGGTTGTGGTCCAGGCCCTCCAGGCGCATCTCGAGGAGGCGGGCGGGTCCCACGGCGAGATAGCGGGCGAGGGTGGGCGGGTCGTTCCAGGCGAAGATGTCGAAGCCGGTGACGGAGAGCGCGTTCGCCGCGGCCTGGCCCGGGAGCGGGGTGCCGAAGACGGCCCAGTCGCGGGCGGCCCACGGCGCGAAGACCACGATGGCGGCGGCCGCCGCGACGGCCACGAGGCGGAACCGCTGGACAAGGGGCGTCCCGCGGCGGAACCACGCGAGGGCGGCCCACGTGAGCGCCAGCCACGCCGCCTCGTTGCGCGTGAGGGCGGTGGCACCCAGGAGGACGCCCAGCGCCCAGAGGCGCGGGTCGCGGACGCTCGCGCCGCGGGGGTCGCGCAGGAGTCGCGTCATGAGCAGGCACGCGGCCAGCGCGAGCATCCCGAAGAGGAGCGTGGAGTCCGGCTGGGCGGCGTGGAGGACGAGCGGCAGGTAGACGGCGACGGTGAGGCCGGTGCCAATGGCCAGCGTCCTGGCGCGGCCCGTGGGGAGGGCGCGGGCCTCCGCGACGTCCGCGGCGAGGCGCCAGGCGAGGACCGCCAGCAGCCCGCCAGCCAGGACGCCCACCACCTGCGCGGCCCGGAGCGCCTGCTCCAGCGTGATGGGGGCATGGGCGCCGGACAGCGCCAGCGGGATGGCGAAGAGGAGCGAGGGGAGCGGCAGCCAGACCTCGAAGGCGGGGCGCGGGAAGACCAGCGGCGGCGTCTGGAAGCTCCAGAGCGAATCGCTGACGAGGCCGCGGCCCTCGACCAGGTTGCGGGCGACGCCCACGTAGTACGCCGTGTCCTCCGGGCGCGGGAACGTGGTGGCCGCGGCGGCGATGGAGCGAACGACCACGGCCAGGACGAAGATGCCCAGCGCGGTGAGCCAGGCCTCGCGGCGGGTCATCGGGGTCATTCGGCTGCGCCTGGGCTCACGGCCGTACCGCCGTCGCACCGGGGATCGCCCGCCATGGTGCAGATGGGATACACCCCCACGTCCTCGCGCTCCAGGACGGCCGGGCCAACCCAGGCCGGCCGCCGGCCATCCAGCAGGATCTCGGCTGCGGCGGGGACGGAGTCCGAGCGCTCCAGGATCAGCCAGCGGATCTCGTACGCCTGCGCCACCTCGCGCACGGTGTCCAGGGGGTCGTTCACCAGCACCACGCCGCCGTGCCCGCTCCAGTAGCGGTACCCCGAGGCGTCGATGGACATCACGCGGTCCTCGGGTCCCGCGACCGCGTTGAGCGCCGCCGCCGCATCCTGCATCCGCGCGCGCTTCGTCTCCCAGCCCGCGTGTGTGGCGAAGGAGCCGGCGACGGCGGCGATCACGGTGAACGCCACCGTGCCCGTGACGAAGACCCGCGAGGCCTGGGCGGCGTTCCACGTGGACCGGCGGGCCGCGATGGCGCCCACCGTGGCCAGCACGCCCTCGAGCGCCAGCACGAAGCCATGCGGCAGCAGCGCCACCGCGGAGTGGATGAACGTGCCGCCCGGAACGTGGACCGCGGAGACCAGCGTGGAGAAGGCGAAGAGGACCGTGGCGTAGCCCAGGTAGGGGCCGAAGGTGGCGTCGCTCCGCCGCTTCCAGGCACCAGCGAGCATGAACGGGGCCAGGGCGAAGGCGCAGCCCAGGATCGTGAAGATGAGGAGCGCGTTGCCCAGGCCGCCGATGCGGGTCATCAGCAGCGGGCCGATGCCCATCCCCAGCAGGTGGTCCAGCGAGGCCGGCGTGGTGATGCTGTTCCACTCGCCGATGTCGCGGATGAACAGGACCTTGCCGGACGCGGACGAGGGGGAGATGGAGCCGAAGACGGCGACCTGGCGGGCCAGCCACGGGACCACGGGGGCGGCGAAGAGGACGACGGCGCCGATGGCGGCCAGGAGCGGCACGCGCGCTGGGCGCCTGGGCTCCCCGGCCCAGCTCCGCCAGGATCGGAAGCGGTCCCACAGGAACGCGAGGCCCAGGACGCCCAGGACGAGCACGCCGTCATTGCGGCTCAGCGTGGCGAGGCCGGCCAGCAGGCCCGCGAGCGCGAAGTCCCTGCGGCTGCCGCGGAGTCCGCGTCCGCCCAGGAAGAGCGCCCCGGCCACCAGCGGCTGGTAGAAGGAGAAGTTGTCCGGCTGCGCCATGAAGGCGAAGGTGAGCGCCGGGAAGGCGGTCATGAGGCCCGCGCCCACGGCCACGAGCGGGCGGGCGCCGGCGTCGCGGGCGATGGCCCAGGCCAGCGGGGCCGCCAGGGCGCCGAAGAGCGCGAAGGGGAGCGCGGACGCCATGGCGGTGGGGCCCAGCACCCAGATGAACGGGACCTGGGCCAGCGACGCGAGCGGCATCCAGTGCGCGTTGGACGGGATGGGCAGCACCGGGTTCGCCGGGATGCGGCCGCCCACCTCCGCGAAGATCCAGAGGAAGTCCACGGAGAAGCCGTGGCCGTCCGCGATCCGCCGGGCGACGTCCACGTAGTAGAACGAATCCGGGTACGCGGGATCAGGGAAGCCTGCGGCGACGGCGATGCGTGCCACGAGCGCCAGCAGGTACAGGGCGAGCGGCGTCCTCACGGGAGCGGAGCCTAGCATCCGGGGAGGCCCGGCCGGTATGGTGCGCGCGTGACCCGCGCCAACTCGCCCCGCTCCCGGCTGCTGCTGCCGCTCCGGCACGGCCTCATCCTCGCCGGGCTGCTGGTGCTGGGGTACCTGTTCACGGTCATCGCGCCGGTTGCGGGCACCTTCGGCTTCGACGCCTTCGCCTACTGGTCCGTGGACCGCGCAGATCCGTATCGGACCGCGGTGGGCGGCCTGGGCGCCTTCACCTACACGCCGGTGGCGGCCCGCGTCGCGAGCGTCTTCGGCCTCCTCTCGTGGCCCGCGTTCCTGTGGCTCTGGACGGCCATCGCGCTGGGCACCGTGCTCTGGCTGGGCGGCCGCCGCTTCGCCTGGATCCTGGCCTTCCCGCCCGTGGCGCTGGAGCTGTACCACGGCAACGTCCATCTCCTGCTCGCCGCGATGTGCGTCCTTGGGCTCACGCACCCCTGGGCCTGGGCCTTCGGCGCGTTCACCAAGGGCACGCCCGGGCTGGGGCTTGTCTGGTTCCTGGTCCGGCGCGAGTGGCGGAACCTGGCGGTGGCGCTGGGGGTGATCGGGGTCATCGGCCTCGCCTCGCTGGCCGTGGATGCGGACCTGTGGCGGCGCTGGCTGGACCTGGCCTTCGCGGCGAACGCGGGCGACCAGGTGGAGCAGGCGCAGGTGGCGATCCCGCTCCTGGTGCGACTTCCCATCGCGGTGGCCCTCGTGGCCTGGGGCGGCCTGACGGACCGGCGCTGGACGGTGCCCGTGGCGGTCACCCTGGGCCTGCCCGTCCTGTGGCCGTCCGGCTTCGCGATCCTCGCCGCGTGCCTGCCGCTCTCCCGTTCCGCCGGGCGTCCCTGGTTCCGGCTGGGGACCCACGTGGCAACCACCGCCGCCGACCCGGCGTGAGCGTTCTCCGGCTCTCCGCCCGCGGACAGCGCCAGGTGGCCGTGATCATGGATGTCGCGGCGGTCATCGGCCTGTGCATCGGCCTCGGCTTCTTCGCGTGGCACCTGCTCAACGATCCGCTGGCGGACGTGCACGCCTACTACGACGCCGGCGCCCGGCTCAACGCCGGCCTGCCCCTCTACCAGCAGGCGGCCACCACGAACGACGCCGAGTTCTACCGGTACCCACCGCTGCTCGCGATCGCCTTCCGGCCCCTGGCGATGCTGCCGTTTCCTGTGGCGGCGGCGCTCTGGGAGGCCGTGGTGGTTGGAGCCACGCTGCTCATGGTCCGGTGGATCCCCGCCGGACGGCCTCGCCGCCTTGCACTGGGGATCCTTGCGATGCCGGTGCTCTGGACCCTGGCCGTTGGCCAGGCGCAGGCACTGGTCACCCTGGGCCTCGCCACGGCCTCGCCGCTGGGTGTGGCGTTGGCCGGCCACCTGAAGCTCACGCCCTGGCTGGCCGGCCTCTACTGGGTGGCGCGTCGCGACTGGCGCGCGGTGGGCCGGCTCGTGACCTGGATCGTCGTGCTTGGGTTGGTGCAGCTGGTGCTGGAGCCTGCCGGGACGCAGGCGTTCCTCGCCTTTCCCACGCTGGACCAGGTGGGCCGGGTTCGCAACCTCTCGCCGTATGCGGTCTCCCCGCTCCTCTGGGCTGCCACCGTGGCACTGCTGGCGGGTGTCGCCTGGCGCCTGGCGGGCTCGCGTTGGGGATGGCCGGCTGCCGTGGTTCTCGCGGTGGGCGTGAGCCCGCGTCTCCTGGCCTACCAGCTGTCAACGTTCCTCGCCGCCCTCACCCCGCCGTCCCGTGGTACGCCGGTACCGGTGACGCAGACCGATGACGGGACCTAGACTGCGCCGATGTCCGAGTCGCTGACCGTCGTCCTGCCCGCGTACAACGAGGAGGCCCGCCTGGGCCCCTCGCTGGACGAGCTGTTCGGCTACCTGCACCGGCGCGGCCACGTGGGTCGCGATGGGCGACCAGGGGCGGAGGAGCTGCCGCTGGGCATCGGCGTCCTCGTGGTGGACGACGGATCCACGGACGGGACGGTGGCCCTGGTGCGTGCCCGCCCGGAGTTCGCCGCCGGTGACCTGAAGCTGTTGGAGGTCCCCCACGGCGGCAAGGGCGCCGCGGTGCGCGCGGGGATGCTGGCCGCCAAGGGCGAGCTGGTGGTCTTCGCGGATGCGGACATGGCCACCCCGCCGGACGAGCTGGTGCTCCTGGTGGAGGCGCTGGCCACGGCCGATGCCGCCTACGGCTCCCGCATCCAGCCGGACGGGTCAGACATGCGCAAGAGCCAGCCCGCCTGGCGCCGTGCGCTGGGCAAGACGTTCCACGCGCTGGCCTCCGCCTGGGTGGCAGGCCCCGTGGAGGACACGCAGTGCGGCTTCAAGGGCTTCCGCCGGGAGGTGGCCCGCGACGTCTTCGCACGCCAGCGCATCACCAGCATCGTCTTCGACGTGGAGCTGATCTTCCTGGTCCGAAAGCGCGGCTACAGCGCCGCCGTGGTGCCCATCCGCTGGGCGGACCGGCGCGGCTCGCGCATGCACCCGGGCTTCCGCCTGGCGCTGCGCGTGGCCTGGGATCTCTTCCGCATCCCGTTCCTGCATCGCGGGCTGGCCCGGGCCGCCCGTCCTGCACCGGGAGCCACCCACGGCCGCTGACGGCGTGCCGGCGGTCCCGCCGCTGCGGCTGGGGACCGCGCTGGTGCGCCTCCTCCCCATCGCTGCCGTCGTGGTCGTGGTCCTCGCCGTTGCCACCACGCTGGCCGTGGCCGGGGACACGCTGGGCTACGACTTCCGCGCCTACCACGCCGCCGCCGCCCGGGTCTGGGCGGGCCTGTCCGCGTACGACCTGGACTTCACGCTGGCCGGCGCCTTCGGGCTCTTCTTCTACCCGCCGTCGTTCCTGCCGCTCGTGCTGCCGTTCGGACTCCTGGACGCGGGCGTGGCCACGTGGCTGTGGATCGCTCTCCTGGCCTCGGCCTTCGCAGGGGCGGTTGCCGCGATGCCGGTGGAGACTCGGGTCAAGTGGTGGATCGTCCTGCTGGCCGGCCTCTCCTGGCCGTTCGTCTACAACATGAAGCTGGGCCAGGTTGGCCCGCTCCTGCTGTTGGGCTTCGCGCTTGCGTGGCGCTGGCTGGAGCGGCCGGCTGGCTTCGGCATCGCCGCCGCGGTTGGCGCGGCACTCAAGCTCCAGCCCGGGATCCTTCTGGGCTGGGCGCTCCTGACCCGGCGCTGGCGGGCGCTTGCGGCGGGCATCGTGGCGCTCGCGGTGCTGGTCCTCGCGGGCACGCTGATCACCGGCGTGGACGGCTGGTTCACGTTCGCCGGGCTGCTGGCCAGGGTGTCCGATCCCATCGTCACCCCGCAGAACTGCACGCCGGGCGCCGTGCTCTGGCAGATGGGCGTGGACCGCGGCATCGCCGGTGCGGTGCAGGTGGCCTGGACCGCCACCGTGGTGCTCGTCGTGGTGGTCGCGGCGTTGCGGCTGCCGCCCGTGGCGTCGTTCCTCGCCTTCGTCATCGCCACGCAGCTGGTCTCGCCCATCCTCTGGGACCACTACGCGGTGATCCTGCTGCTCCCGGTGGCGTGGCTGCTGGACCGCGGCCATCGCTGGGCGATGCTGATCCCGCTCGCCACCTCGCTGTTCCTGGTTGGCGAGATCCCGCCCGCGGTCTACCCGGTGGCCTTCGTGGTGGTGCTTGCCGCGGTGTTCCGGGAGGGGCAGCGGATGCCCGGGCCCGCCGTCGGATGAGCGAGCCGACCCAGTACCCGGCGGACAGGTCGACAGCCCCCGCTGCTGTCATCGGCGTCGCTCTCACGGCCGTCGCCCTCGTCGTCTACTGGCTGGGCAACCACAGCTTCGACGCCGGCCGCGGCGACTTCTTCTACCTCGCCGACGCCTTCCTCAGGGGCCATACCTGGATCGACGTCGTCCTTGGTCCCAACGACGTCATCTACCGGAACGATCACATCTACGTTCCCTTCGCCCCCTTCCCGGCCATCGCCCTGATGCCGCTGGTGGCCTTGATTGGCCCGGAGACCGCGGATCGCATCGAGCCCGTGGTCAACGCCTTCCTCGCCGCGTGCACGGTGGGGCTCTCCTGGTGGGTGAGCGGCCGCATCGGCGTCCGGCGCCTGGGTGACCGGCTGATGCTGGCACTGCTGCTGGGCTTCAGCACGCAGATCTGGTGGGTGACCACCCGCGGCGGCGTCTGGCACACGGGCCAGCTCATCGCGACCATCCTGTCGCTCCTCGCCCTTGGCGAGCTCTTCGGCAGGCAGCGCTCCAACATCCTGGGCCTGCTGCTGGGATTCGCCTTCCTGACGCGGGCACCCATCGCGTTCGCTGCGCCCGTGCTCGCGTTCTGGTTCCTGGAGCCTGGCTGGGCATCCGACACGCCGCCCCGGACCGCGGTGCAGCGGCTGCGCGAGCTCCCGTGGGGCGACTGGGTCCGCCTTGGCCTCGGCTTCCTGCCGTCCCTGGTCTTCTTCCTCTGGTACAACGTGGACCGCTTCGGCTCGCCGATGGAGTCCGGCTACGCGCTGGCCACCCTGCCGCCCTGGCTGGAGGCGCTCCGCCAGCAGGGCCTTTTCTCGCTGCGGCACGTGGGCATGAACCTGAACTACCTGTTCGTGAAGCTGCCCGCGTTCATGCCCGAATTCCCGTTCTTCCATCCTGACGGTCTCGGGATGTCGGTCTTCTTCACCAGCCCGGGGCTGCTGCTCGCGGCACGGGCGCCGTGGCGGGACCGCCGGGCGGTGCTGCTGGCGCTCGCGGCGTTCGCGGTGCTGGTGCCCACGCTGCTCTACTACGGCGGCGGCTGGCTCCAGTACGGCTACCGCTACTTCCTGGACTCCATCCCGTACGTGTGGGGGCTGGTGGCCATGGGCGTGGCACGGGCGTCGCGCGCATCGGTCTGGGGCTGGACGCTGACGCTGTGGGGCGTGCTGATCGGGGCGGGCGGCGTGTACTGGGCGTACCACCTGTAACCGGCGGCGATCCCCGGCGACGTCCCTAGGTGGCCGACGATCGCCGCGCCGGCTTGCCCTTCCTGGCCTCGACCCAGTCCTGGAGCAGCAGGCTGCCCCACAGGAGCGTGATCACCGCGAGGGCCGCGACACAGGCGATGGTCACCAGGGTCCGAAACGGGCTTAGCGCTGGGGCCCCCAGGTTCGCGAGGATCTCCATGGGCCCGCGCGCTCCGTACGCATAGCGGAAGTAGTTGACGGCGACGCCCGCCGCCAGGGCGGCCGTGTTGAGCGTGGCGAGCGCCTCGAGCGCCGTGATGCGCCGGACGGTGAGGGGCGTCACGACAAGCAGGAGGAGGCCCACCACCGCCGGGAGGGTGTACCTGCCCTGCCACCAGCTGCCGCCGAGCGAGGGGAGCGCAGCGAACTCCATGACGGACGGGATGACCACGATGGCCCCAACCGCTGCCAGCGCGCCGGCCAGCTTGCGGCGACGCGTGCCCAGCGCCTGCAGCCCCATCGTGATCCAGCCGGTGCCCAGGAGCAGGACGAGGGCCCAGGACGTTGGCGTGTCCAGCCAGCCGAACCAGCCGAACAGCTGCCATGCACGCCAGGGGATGCCCATCACGATCGCCTGCGCCCACTCGGCCATCGTGATGCCCGCGATGCTGCCGTCCGTTGCGATCACGCCCGTGACGCCTGCCGGATGGAGCGCGGACCACAGGAGGCCGAAGCCCACGGCAGGGCTGATGGCGACCGCCACGGGCACGCCTGCGCGGACCACCTCGCGGAACGGCTTCCGGGACGCCCAGAGGATCAGGATGGACGC
>CAIYZX010000090.1 GCA_903930745.1 uncultured Chloroflexota bacterium
CTGCCCCGGGGCTGAACGCGTCCATGGGCGGCCCGTTCGGCGACTCGCCCGCGCTCGTGGTCACGGCGTCCGATGGGGCGGCGCTGGCCGTCTTCACCGTGGGCGGCTCGGCTTCGGGCCCTGCTTCGGGCCCTGCTTCGGGCCCTGCTTCGGCCTCGGGTTCGGCGCCCCTGCTGCTGGTCCACGGGACGGGGTCTGACCACACGACCTGGCGCGTCCTTGGGCCGCTGCTGGCGGCCACCAACCCGGTCTACGCGATGGACCGGCGTGGACGCGGCGCATCCGGCGACGGCCAGGCGTACGACGCCGGGCTGGAGGTGGCGGACCTGGCGCTGGCCACCGAGGCCGTCGAGGCCCGGCACGGGCGCCCGGTCGTGATCGTTGGCCACTCGCTGGGCGGACGCCTGGGGCTGGCGGCAGCGCTCCGGACATCGGCCATCGGGGGCGTGGTGGCGTACGAGGGCGCGCCGGTCGTCCGGCCGCCGGACCAGGCGGGGAGCGGTGCGGCGGTGCTCGCGGACCTGGAGAAGGCACTGGCAGCGGGCGACCACGACGCGGTCCTCGAGCAGTTCATGCGGGAGATCGCGGGCCTGCCGGAGACGGAGCTCGCGGCGTTCCGCGCGAGCAGCCTGTGGCCCGTCCGCGCCGCCACAGCGCCGCAGATCGTCCGGGAGCTCCGGGCCGCGCGGACGGACCCGGCCATCGGCTTCGAGCGCCTCGCCGCCGTCGCCGTCCCGGTGCTGCAGGTCATGGGCGCCGCGTCCGCCGCGCCGTTCCGGGACGGGGTGACCCGCCTCCACGCCCGCCTCGCCGCGGGCCGGCTCCTGGCACTCCCGGGTGCCCGACACAATGGCCACCACACGCACGCGACGGCGCTCGCCGAGGCGGTGGCGGGGTTTGCCGAGACGGTCGATTGATCGGGACCATTCGGCACATTTCGACCTGCCCGTCGGCCCCTCACGCCGGTGCCACGATGGCTACCATCGGTGCATGACTGAGCCCCAGATGGCACCCGCCGACAATCGTCCGTATTCCCCCGGTCTTGAGGGCGTTGTCGCCGGCGAGACCAGCCTGTCGTACATCGACGGAGAGGTGGGCCGGCTGCTCTATCGCGGCTACCCCATCGGCGAGCTGGTCCGCGGCGGCACGTATGACGCCATCACGGAGCTGCTCTGGACCGGTGAGTGGAACCCGGCCGCGAAGCTGCCCTGCGCGCCCATCCCTGACGCCGTGATGACCGCCCTGCGCGCCCTCCCGCACGACGCGCGGCCCATGGATGCGCTCCGCACCGCCGTCTCCGCGTGGGGCGCCGTCACCAACCCGTCCTGGCCGCCCACGCCGGAGCAGGCCCGTGCGCTGACCGCGTTCTCGCCGTCCGCGCTCGCCGCCTTCGCCCGCCTCCGCCAGGGCCTGGAGCCGGTTGCGCCGGACCCGGAGCTTGGCCTCGTCGCCGGCTTCCTGTACCAGCTCAACGGCGTGCGCCCCACCGAGGAGGCCGCCCGCGCGCTGGACGCCTACTTCATCGTTGGCGCGGAGCACAGCTTCAACGCCTCCACGTTCACGGCCCGCGTGATCACCGCCACCCGCGCGGACATCGCGTCTGCGGTCTGCGGCGCCATCGGCGCGATGAAGGGCCCGCTCCACGGCGGCGCCCCGTCCGAGGTGGTGGAGCAGATCCACGAGGTTGGCTCGCCGGAGCGTGCCGAGGAGTGGGTCCGCGAGGCCATCGCCAACGGCACCCGCCTCATGGGCTTCGGCCACCGCGTCTACCGCGCATACGACCCGCGTGCCGCCGCCCTCCGCGAGGTTGCGGAGAGCATGGCGAACAAGCCGGACTGGCTGGAGCTCGCCATCGCGGTGGAGGACGTCGCGCTGCGCGTGCTCGCCGAGAAGCACCCGGAGCGGGCGCTCAAGACCAACGTGGAGTTCTACGCCGCGCCCGTGCTCATGGGCGTTGGCCTGGTCCCGGACCTGTTCCCGGCCACGTTCGCCCTCGCCCGCCACGCCGGCTGGACCGCGCACTCCATCGAGCAGGGCGCGAACAACCGGCTCATCCGGCCGGACGTGAAGTACATCGGCTACTGGGAGCGCCACGTCCCGGCCTGATCCGGGGGCGCGATCGCGGGCATCGGCCCGCGAGGCTGCGCCAGGCAGCGTCATCGAACGCAGGGCGCCGGGCAACCGGCGCCCTGTTCCGTTTCCGCGAGCCGTTCTCGCGTGTTGCCCGGGTTGTGGCCGAGCCTAGAGGAACCCGCGGCGGCGGAAGAACCAGATCGCCGTCAGGAGCGTGGTGACCATCCCGCCGATGATGATCCAGAACTCCACCAGGCTCTCGTCGCCCGGCAGGTCCACGTTCATCCCGCCAATGGACGCGATCAGCGTCAGCGGGAGCATCGCCGCGGAGAAGACGGTCAGGATCCGCAGCGAGTCGTTCAGCCGGTGGGAGAGGACCGACTCGTTGGACGACTCCAGCGCCTCCGCCACCTCCTTGTAGTTCTCCAGCACGTCCCAGATGCGTTCGGCCGCGTCCGTGATGTCGTCGAAGTAGATGTCCAGGTCTTCGGCGAGGTAGCGCTGCTTCGTCCGCTCCAGGTCGCGGAGCACCGCGCGCATCGGCCGGACCACGCGCCGGAAGTTGATGATCTCCTGCTTCGCGTTGGAGATGTCCCGCACGATCTTGGCGGACCGCCCCTCGAAGATGTCGTCCTCGAGATCGTCCAGCTTCGCGCCCATCTTGCGCAGCATCGGGAACGACGCGTCCACGCACGTGTCCACGATCTTGTAGAGCAGGTACCCGGTCCCCTTCGAGAAGATGTCCGCGCGGAGCGTGTCGCGGTCGCCCAGGCGCTCGAAC
>CAIYZX010000091.1 GCA_903930745.1 uncultured Chloroflexota bacterium
CTGCCTGGGCTGGACCGGCCCCCTCGTGGAGCTGCGCGCGAACCCGGACACCGCGGACATCGCGTACACCGTCCCGTCCGAGGGCACGCTTTTCTGGCTGGACACCTGGGTCATCATCGCGGACGCGCCGGACCCGAACGCAGCCCATGCCTTCCTGAACTTCATCCACGAGCCGGAGATCCAGGCCGCGGAGACGAACTTCAACGGCTACGGCTCGCCCAACGACGAGGCCAAGAAGTTCATCGCCCCGGAGATCCTCGCGGACCAGGCGTTCTTCCCCGACGAGGAGACGATGAAGAACCTCGAGGGCGCGGTGGACACCTCCGCGAACACGCAGCGGATGGACATCTACCAGGAGTTCAAGTCCAAGATCGGCCGGGGCTGATCCGGCCACGGCCCGGACCCCGAGCACCACGAAGCGAGCCTGATGACAGCGGCGACCACGCAACAGCAGAGCGCAGGCGGGCGGGCGAGGTCCGTCCTCCTGACCACGGCCCTGATCACCCCAGCCGGGCTCTGGTACCTGCTGCTGCTCGTGGCGCCGCTGGCCATCATCGTCGTCTTCAGCTTCGGCGTCCGTGCCCCCAACGGCGGCTACCAGCCGGCGTTCACCTTTGAGAACTACCTGCGGCTGCTCACCCAGCCTCAGCGCCTGGAGCCCTTCCTCACCTCGCTCTGGATGGCCATCGCCGGCACGGTGGGCTGCCTCCTCACGGGCCTCCCGCTCGCCTACTTCATGGCCAGCCGCGCCGGGAGGCGGAAGGGCTTCCTCGTGCTCCTGCTGGTGATCCCCTTCTGGACGTCCTTCCTGATCCGCACGTACTCGTGGCTGATCATCCTGGGCAAGGACAACCTTGGCGGGCTCATCGGCACGCTCATCGGCCAGGAGGACTTCCGCATCCTGGGGACACCCTTCGCCGTGCTCCTGGGCCTGGTCTACGGCTACCTGCCCCTGATGGTCTTCCCGCTCTACGTGACGCTGGAGAAGATGGACTGGACCCTCGTGGAGGCATCCAAGGACCTCGGCGCGCCCCGCTGGGCAACCTTCCGCCAGGTCACGCTGCCCATCGCGCTCCCCGGCCTCGTCACCGGCTCCATCCTGGTGTTCATCCCCATGATGGGCGAGTACGTGATCCCGGCGATCCTCGGGTACGGCCGGACGTTCCTCGCGGGCAACGCGCTCGTTGACGCCTTCATCCAGACGCGCAACTGGCCCTTCGGCTCCGCCATGGCGGTGGGCCTCATCCTGATCATGCTGGTCTCGGTCAGCTTCTACGTCTGGTTCGTGAACCGCGGCAGCGGTGCGCGCGAGGTCAGCGTCCTGTGACCGCCGCGAGGGGCGGCGGCGCGCCCACGGCCAAGGCCGGCGCCGACAGCTGGGCGATCGTGGTGGAGTCGTGGCTCCGGCTGCACACCGCGGCCGTCTACGCGTTCCTCTACCTGCCCATCGTGGTCGTGGTGATCTTCAGCTTCAACGCGAACCGCCTCGCCACGATCTGGACCGGCTTCTCGACGGAGTGGTACGGCGCCGCGCTCAAGGACAACGTGGTGATGTCCGCGCTCCGGAACAGCTTCTCCGTGGCGCTGCCCACCGCCATCATCTCCACCGCGTTCGGCACGATGGCGGCCCTGGGCCTGCAGCGCGTGCCCAAGCGGCTGCGCGTGGGCTTTGACGCGCTGACCTACGTCTCGATCATCGTCCCCGAGATCGTGATCGCGCTCTCCACGCTCGTGCTCTTCGCGTCCGGCTTCGCGCTCCTGAACGAGCAGCTGGGCATCAAGCTCCAGTTGGGCATCCCCACCATCGTGGCAGCGCACAGCCTGTTCAACATCAGCTTCGTGCTGCTGCTGGTGCGGGCCCGCCTGTCCGGCATGGACCGGACGCACGTGGAGGCCTCGTACGACCTGTACGCAACGCCGTGGGCCACGTTCCGCCAGATCACGTTCCCGCAGCTGCTGCCGGCCATCGTGGCGGGCTTCCTGCTCTCGTTCACGTTCAGCTTCGACGACTACGTGATCACGTCGTTCGTGTCCGGCCCCGGCTCCTCCACCCTGCCGATCTTCATCTTCGGCCAGGTGAAGCGCGGCGTCTCCCCGGAGACCAATGCCGTGGCCACGATGATGCTGTTCGTGACGCTGGCGATGCTGGCGATCGGCCAGTTCGCGCTCTCGCGCACGTCGAAGAACACCGGTGACCAGGGCGCCACGATGGCGTCCATGATCGCGGAGCGCTAGCCCGAGAGCGTCTCGGGGCGTGTCGAGACGGACGCGCCCGGAAGCGGTGGCGGACCCACGAACCCTCGAGTCCGCCTGCGGTGCCGGCTAGAGGATGGGCGCCGGGAGCCCTGCCATGGACGCAAGCTCGGCAGCCTTGTCCACCTGCTCCCATGGCAGGTCCAGGTCGTCCCGGCCGAAGTGGCCGTACGCCGCGGTCTGCTTGTAGATGGGGCGGCGGAGGTCCAGCGCGCGGATGATGCCGGCGGGCGAGAGGTCGAACGCGCTGCGCACGATGTCCAGGATCCGGTCGTCCGAGATCTTCCCGGTGCCGAAGGAGTCCACCGAGAGCGAGAGCGGATGGGCGATGCCGATGCCGTACGCGACCTCGATCTCGAAGCGGTCCGCGATCCCCGCGGCCACCACGTTCTTGGCCACCCAGCGCGCCGCGTAGGCCGCGGAGCGGTCAACCTTCGTCGGATCCTTGCCCGAGAAGGCGCCGCCGCCATGGCGGGCCATGCCACCGTACGTGTCCACGATGATCTTGCGGCCGGTGAGGCCCGCGTCACCCATCGGACCGCCCGTGACGAACCGGCCCGTGGGGTTCACGTGGATGACGGGATCCGTCTTGCGCAGGTGCGACGGGATCACGGGCATGATCACCTGGCCGATGACCTGGTCCTGCAGCTTGCGCGGATGCACGTCCGGGTCATGCTGCGTGGAGACCACCACGGTCTTCACCGCGACCGGCCTGCCGTGGTCGTACTCAACGGTGACCTGGGTCTTGCCGTCCGGGCGCAGGTACGGCAGGTCGCCCTGCTTGCGCACGTACGCGAGCTGGCGGGCCATGCGGTGGGCCAGTGCGATGGGCAGGGGCATCTTCTCGGGCGTCTCGTTGCACGCGAACCCGAACATCATCCCCTGGTCGCCGGCGCCCAGCTCCTCGCCGTCCACGCCCATGGCGATGTCCCGGCTCTGGCCCTTGACGGAGACCATGGTCCCGCAGGTCTGGTAGTCGAACCCGTACTCGGCCTTGGTGTACCCGATCTCCCGGACGGTCTCGCGGACCACGTCCTGGAACTCGATGTACTTGTTCGTGGTGATCTCGCCGAAGACGAGCACGAGGCCGGTGGTGGTGGACGTCTCGCAGGCCACGCGGGCCTCACGGTCCTGGGCGAGGATGGCGTCAAGGATGGCGTCCGAGATCTGGTCGCACATCTTGTCCGGGTGACCCTCGGTCACGGACTCCGATGTGAACAGGTACCCGGATGCGTCAAGGATGCTCATGGGTCTCCGCGGTCAGAGCGGGTGGGTGAAGTGGGACGGAGCGTACCACCCCGGTCCCGGGCGGCCGAACGCCCCGTCCGGGGGGATGGGGTGCCCGCAACCCGGTGAGCTTTAATGGCGCTTGAAGCGGCGGGCCGATCATCCGCTCCAGGGGTGCCCGACGGGGGTTGCGCACCGCCGGGGGGATGACTCGGGGATCGGAAGGCCGGCCAGGGGGGCCGGCCTTCCGCTTTCCGGGGGTCCGTCAGGCCAGCCCGCGGATCTCCAGCGGCTCCACGCCCGGGTCTGCCGGCAGGAAGCCGAAGAGCCGCGCCAGGAACCCCAGCTCCGTGCGGAAGACCGCCTTGCGGGTGTCCGCGCGCCGGAAGCCGTGGCCCTCGCCCTCGAAGGTCATCGCCACGTGCGGCAGGCCCCGCTCCGTGAAGGCGGCAACCATCGCGTCCAGCTGCGACGGCGGCACCACCCGGTCGTCCAGGCCCTGGAACATCAGCAGGGGAATGCGGACACGGTCCAGGAAGTGGATGGGCGAGCGCTCCCGGTAGACCTGGCGGCCCTCGTCCGTCCACGGGCCCACCATGCTCTCCTCGTACCGGCACTCGAACTTGTGGCCGTCCACGCGGAGCAGCTCGAGGTCCGCGATGCCGTAGTGGCTGATGCCGGCGGCGAAGACGTCCGGGACGAAGCAGGCGGCGGCGAGCGTCGTGTAGCCACCGGAGGAGCCACCACGGATCACGAGCCGTGCGGCGTCCACGGACCCGCGGTCCGCGAGGAACCGGGCGGCGGCCACCGCGTCGTCCACGTCCACGATCCCCCACCGGCCCTTGAGCGCGTCCCGGTACGGGCGGCCGTACCCGGTGGACCCGCGGTAGTCCACGGCCACCACGGCGATCCCGCGCGACGTGTAGAACGCCCGGTCCAGGCTGAGCGCGGACGAGGCGGCGGCCGTGGGTCCGCCGTGGATGATCACGATGAGCGGCGGCAGCTCCCCGTCCGGGCCACGCCAGCCGGCGTTCCGCGGGGCGAAGAAGAGGCCGCGGGCGGTGGCGCCGTCCGTGGTGGGGAAGACGATGGACTCCGGCTCCGGCAGGACGCCCGGGTCCAGCGGAGTGCTGAGCGAGCGGGCGAGGACGCCGCGGACGTCGCCGGTGCGGGGATCCAGGCGGGCCAGCACGGCACCCTCACGCGGCCCGGCGCCAATCGCCAGGACGGATCCGTCATCGCGCACTCGCAGGCCGCCGAACTCCGTGAACGCGGTCTCCAGGGGAAGGACGCCGGACCTGCCGCCGGCGCCGATGCGGAAGAGCCGGTCACGTCCGTCTGCGCGGGCGATCACCAGGATGGCACCGTCCGGCAGGAATCCATACGTGCTGTAGCCGAAGACCCAGGCGGGCCCGGTGAGCTCCGCGGCCATCGGCGCGAGGTTCCGCTTGCGGCCATCGGGCCCATCGGGGCCGTCGAAGGCGTAGAGGTTCCACCACTCGGTCTCGTCGCTGACCACGTGGAGGACGCCGGACGGGCTCCAGCGCGGCTGGTCCACGGAGATCCCGGGGCCGCCTGCGATGGTGCGGGGGTTCACGAGACCGCCGTCTGCCGCCACCTCCGCAACGCGCAGGCGGGTGCTGTCCCACGGCATGTCCGGCAGGTCCCACTCGATCCACGCGAGCCGTGCGCCGTCCGGCGAGGGACGCGGCGCGGCCACGAAGTCCGGGCCGGTCACGAGGACGCGGCCGGATCCATCCGAGCCGTCCAGGGCCAGCGCCACGATCTCGTTGCGCACCAGCGTGAAGTCGTTGGGGTCCGCGGCGTCGTGCGTCTCGCGGACGGCGTAGACGCGCTCCGCGCGCGGATCGAACGTGATGTCCGCGTACCGCCACGGCCCCTCGGGCGTGATGGCCTCCGCGGGCAGCACGCCGTCCGAGTCCAGGCGCCAGAGCCGCCCGTCCGCCTGTGACGAGGCGATGACCCGGCCACCCGAGACCGCGTAGGACGCGCCGCCGTACTCGTGGACGCCGTTGCCCACGCGGAACGGGTTGGGCGTCAGGTCGCGCGTGACCCCGTCCAGGCCGTGGCGCAGCAGCGTCCGCCGCCCGCGTTCGGCCGCCCGGCTCTCGAGCCAGTAGACGTCGTCGCCGTCCACCCACGGCTCGGACAGGCTGATCGCCGTCCCCGCGACCAGGTCCGCGTCGATGGACGAGGACCAGCTTCCGTACGGCCCCACGCGCGGCTCCGAGGAGGCGGCGTGGGGACGGAGGACATCGGAGATCTCAGGGGCGTCGTCGTCCGACGCCCCCTCGGCCGCGGGGTGCTGCACCGGTCTAGGTGCCGTGCTGCCAGGAGGAGACGTACTCCAGCTGCTGCTCGGTCATCTGGTCCAGCACGATGCCCATGGACGCCAGCTTCAGGCGGGCGACCTCGGCGTCGATCGCCTTCGGCACCACGTAGACCTGCGCCTCGAGCTCCTGGTGGTGCTTGGCGACGTACTCCGCGGCCAGCGCCTGGTTCGCGAAGGAGAGGTCCATGACCGCGGCCGGGTGGCCCTCGGCCGCGCCCAGGTTGACGAGGCGGCCCTCGGCGACGAGGTGGAGACGCTTGCCGCCGATCTCGAACTCCTGGACGTTCGGGCGGACGTCGCGAATGTGGCCCTCGGCCATCGCCCGCAGCGCCGGCAGGTCCAGCTCGGCGTCGAAGTGGCCGGAGTTGGCCATGATCGCGCCGTCGCGCATCGTCTCGAAGTGCTCGCGGCGGAAGACGTTCACGTTGCCGGTGGCCGTCACGAAGACGTCGCCCCACGGCGCGGCCTGGCCCACGGTCATGACCTGGTAGCCGTCCATCAGCGCCTCGATCGCGCGGATGGGGTCCACCTCCACGATCGCCACGTGGGCGCCGTGGCCGGACATGCGGCTCGCGATGCCGCGGCCAACCCAGCCATACCCCGCGACGACCACGTTGCGGCCGGCGAGCAGGATGTTGGTGGCGCGCAGCAGGCCGTCGATCGTGGACTGGCCGGTGCCGTAGCGGTTGTCGAAGAGGTGCTTCGTGTCCGCCTCGTTCACCGCGACCACCGGGAAGCGCAGCGCGCCGTCCGCGGCCATCGCGCGAAGGCGGATGACGCCCGTCGTGGTCTCCTCGGTGCCCGCCAGGATCTCCGGGATCTGGTCCGGGCGCTCCTTGTGGAGCAGGGAGACGAGGTCGCAGCCGTCGTCCATGGTGAGGACCGGGTGCGTGTCCGCGACCGTGCGCAGGTGGCTGTAGTAGACCGAGTTGTCCTCGCCGCGGCGCGCGTACGTGGAGATCCCGTACTCGCTCACCAGCGCGGCGGCGGTCCAGTCCTGCGTGGAGAGCGGGTTGGACGCCGCGAGGTGGACCTCCGCGCCGCCTGCCTTGAGCGTGCGCATCAGGTTCGCGGTCTCCGTGGTGACGTGGAGACAGGCGCCGATGCGCATGCCCTTGAGGGGCTGCTCGCGCTCGAACCGCTCGCGGATCAGGCGCAGGACCGGCATCTCGCGGTCCGCCCACTCGATCCGGCGGACGCCCTCGGCGGCCTGGCCAAGGTCCGTCACGTCGTACGGGATCCGGGGGGTGTCGGTCATGAGCTCTCCTCGGTTGGGCCCAGGGCCGGCGGGGCATCCGGCGCGGGGTTCGGGTACATGGGATGGGCCTGGTTGACGCCGGCATGCGGCGCTTGGGGTGTCGGCGTGGTCCGGCGGCCACTGAACAGGCGCCGGAACGGGGCGGTGAAGTCTGGCCAGGCAGGGCTAGACCGCCGGGCGAGCCGCTCCTCGAAGCGGCAGTGCTCACGGTAGCCCAAGCGGGCGTAGGCCGCGATGGCGGGCGGGTTGTCCGCCCTGACGTTGAGGACCACCTCGTCGCAGAACCGCAGCAGCTCCGCGGTGACGGCGGAGGTAACGGCCTTGGCGTAGCCGTGACCGCGGTGGTCCGAGTGCGTGAGGACGTTGCCCACCACGGCGAGCCGGGCGTCCCGGGAGATGACGTGGGTCCCCGCGGCGGCGACCAGGCGGCCGTGGATCCTGACGCCGTAGTAGACGCCCTCCGTGATCGCCGCGGGCGGGATCCAGGCGGCGAACCCCAGCTGGTAGAGGCGGTTGAGCTCGCCAACCTCGATGGGCAGGATCCGGGTGACGGGGGCGCCGAGGGACGGCACGAACGTGGCGCGGTCAACCGCCATGCGGATCATCCGGGGCCCGGGGTCCACGTGGTAGTGGAGCGAGACCGCATCCAGCGATGCCTCCGTCCCGGCCACGTAGGCGGCCCGCGGGCGGATCACGTCGCGCAGGATGGCGGCGATGCCGTCCTGGCGGCCCATCACGAACATGGGCTGGGGCGTGGGGCCGCTGTACTCCATCGCCACGGCAAGTGCGTGGCCGGTGTCGTCCGTGGCCATGCCCCACCTGGTGCGGGCGAACTCGCGCTCGTCCAGGTCGCACAGGGCGTACGCGGCGAAGAGCCGGTCCTGCTCCAGGAGCTCGCGGAGGGCCGCCCGGTCCGTGGTGGCGCGGGCGACCACCTGGCCACGCGCGGCGAGGCCGGTCCAGGTCATCCCGCGGCGTCTCCGCCCGCATCCGCCGCAGCGGCATCCGCCGC
>CAIYZX010000092.1 GCA_903930745.1 uncultured Chloroflexota bacterium
GACAGGTGCACCACCGGCTGCGGCAGCGCCGAACGCGAGGAGCCGCCGCCCTCGCCCCCGCCCCCACCGGCGTCAGCGCCGGCGCCGCCCCGCGATCCGGTCTGCGACAGGATCACGCCCGCCAGGATCAGCGCCCCGCCCACCAGCTGCAGCGGCGAGAGCACCTCGCCCAGCACGAGATACGCGGCCACTATCGTCCAGAGCGGCTCCACCGTGGACAGCAGCGCCGCCTGCGCCGCCCCGATGCGCTGCGCCCCGGCGTAGAACCCCTGCGTCGCGAGGAACCCGGCGATCACGCCCACGCCCAGGATCCCGGGCCACGCCCCGCGGGGGATCTCCGCGGGCAGCACCGGGTGCCCGGTCGAGAGCGCCCACGTCCAGTAGATGGCGCCCGTGGTGGACAGGATGATCGCGCCGGTCACGGACGAGTCCGCGGATCCCTCCACCTCCGCCCCCGTCCGGTCGGACTGCTCCCCGGCCAGCCGCGCCGCCAGGATGATCCACACCGAGTAGAAGAGCGGCGCCACGATCACCGCCACGAGGCCTGCAAGCGGCGGCATGGACGCCGTGTCGATGGATCCCACGGACAGCACCACGCCCGCCACCGCGATCCCCAGCGCGAACCACGCCCGCCGCCCCTCCAGCGGCCGTCCGAAGAAGAGCGCGAGCACCGCCACCACCGGCGGGTAGATGTAGACGATGAGCGCCGCGAGGGAGAGCGGCGTGGTGGTGATCCCGGCGTAGTAGGCCGCCGTGTTGGAGACGTACCAGAGGCCCAGGAACATGGAGCCCAGCACCTGCCGCCGCGTGAGGTGCCGGAGCGACCGCCTCGCCGCCGGGGAGAAGGCAACCAGCAGCCAGCCGCACCCGCCCGCGATCAGGAAGCGCCACGCCATCAGCGTCAGCCAGTCGATGCCCGCGGCATACGCGGGACGTGCGAACAGGCCGCCGGACCCAAAGGAGACGGCGGAGAGGACGACCAGGGCGATGCCCAGCAGACGCGAGCGGTTCACGGTGCCGCCGAGGGTACCGGGCGCCGAGGGTGCCGGGCGCCCGCGGCCGGCGGGCGGCCACGACCCAGGGGAGAGCGAGCGCGAGATGGGCCGTTCGGGGCGGCCTTCCCGGGCCACAAGTCAGTCCGCAACCGGGCCGCTATGGGAAAGGCGGCCCCCCGCGCCCGCGCGTACACTTGACCTGTGGCTGACCTCTCCGAGCGCGCCGTTGTAGCGCGCGTACCTGCACTGGCATCGGAACCCCTCATGGTCGTCGGCAGGCGGCAGCCCGTGGCGATGCCGCCCGGGTCCTCCATCGGCGACTGCATCCGCGCCATCCAGGCGACCGGCACCGGTGACTCCGTGTTCATCACGGACGCCGACGGACGCCTCGCGGGCGTGCTCACGGAACGTGACGTCTTCGGCCGGCTCGTTGGCACGGACGTCGCGGCCGGCGTGGACCTGGAGGCCCCCGTCGAGACCTACATGACCACGGATCCGCACACGCTCCGCCTGGAGCAGACGGTGAAGGACGCGCTCGAGCTCATGCAGTCGAGCCGGTATCGCAATGTCCCGGTCGTGGACGGGGACCGCAGACTGGTGGGCGTCGTCCGCCAGGTGGACATCATCAAGTTCCTGGCTGAGAGCTTCCCCGAGGAGCTGCTCAACCTCCCACCCCGACCGCATCAGCGCATGGAGCAGGCCGAAGGCGGATGACAACGACTGAAGGCATCGAGCGCGAGGTCCAGACGCTCGACCGCGTCACCATCAGGTTCGCCGGTGACTCCGGCGACGGGATGCAGCTGACCGGGACCCAGTTCACCCGCACCGCTGCCGTCTTCGGCAACGACATCTCCACCTTCCCGGACTACCCGGCCGAGATCCGCGCCCCCGCCGGATCCCTGCCCGGTGTCTCCGGGTTCCAGATCAGCTTCTCCGCGTCTGACATCCACACCCCGGGTGACGCGCCGGACGTGCTGGTCGCCATGAACCCCGCGGCGCTCAAGACGAACGTCGTGGACCTGCCGCCGGGCGGCGCGGTCATCGTGAACAGCGACGCGTTCACCCCCGGGAACCTCGCCAAGGCGAACTACGCCACCAATCCGCTCACGGACGACACGCTCAAGCAGTACAAGGTCTTCCCGGTGCCGGTCAGCACCCTCAACGCCGCGGCGCTCGAGGGGCTCGAGATGACCGGGAAGCAGGTGGACCTGACGAAGAACTTCTTCGCCCTGGGCCTCATGTTCTGGCTGTACGAGCGATCCATGGAGCCCACCATCGCGTGGATCAACCAGAAGTTCGGCGCCCGCCCGGTGATCGCAGAGGGCAACCTCCGCGCGCTGAAGGCCGGCTACGCCTTCGGTGAGACCACCGAGATGTTCCACCAGACCTACCGCGTCCCCAAGGCGAAGCTCGCCCCGGGCACGTACCGGAACATCACGGGCAACGAGGCCACGGCGATCGGCTTCCTGACCGCCGCCCACTGCGCCAAGCGCGAGCTGTTCTACGGCTCCTACCCCATCACCCCGGCCACGGACGTCCTCCAGTACCTGGCGACGTACAAGAGCTTCGGCGTGCGCACCTTCCAGGCGGAGGACGAGATCGCGGCGATGGGCTCCACCATCGGCGCGGCCTACGGTGGCGCGCTCGCCCTCACCGGCACCTCCGGCCCCGGCGTGGCGCTCAAGACGGAGGCCATGGGCCTCGCCGTCATGACAGAGCTGCCGATGATCATCGTCAACGTGCAGCGCGCTGGTCCCTCCACGGGCCTTCCCACCAAGGTGGAGCAGGCGGATCTCTTCCAGGCCGTCCTCGGCCGCAACGGTGAGTGCCCCATGCCCGTCGTTGCGCCGGCCACCCCGGCCGAGTGCTTCGACATGGCGATCGAGTCCAGCCGTCTCGCGCTCAAGTACATGACCCCGGTCATGTACCTCTCGGACGCCTTCGTGGGCAACGGCGCGGAGCCGTGGCGCGTGCCGGCGCTCGACGAGCTGCCGGACATCTCCGTCCCCAACGCCGTCAAGGGCGAGGAGCGGTTCATGCCCTATGGGCGTGACCCGGAGACCCTCAGCCGCCCGTGGGCCATCCCCGGCACCCCGGGCCTCGAGCACCGCATCGGCGGCCTCGAGAAGCTCAACGGTCTCGGCACCGTGTCGTACGACGCGGACAACCACCACACGATGACCGTGCTGCGCCGTGACAAGATCGCGGGCGTCGCGAAGGACATCCCGGCACAGGAGGTCTTCGGACCCGACTCCGGCGAGCTCCTGATCGTTGGCTGGGGCTCCACGTACGGTGCCATCCGCAGCGCCGTGGAGCGCCTCCACGCCGAGGGCAAGAGCGTGGCCCACGCACATGTCCGCCACCTCTTCCCGTTCCCGCAGAACCTGGGCGACGTGCTCAAGCGGTACAGGACGGTCCTGGTTGCAGAGCTCAACCTCGGCCAGCTCTCGTTCCTGCTCCGCGGCACGTACCTCGTGGACTGCCTCTCGTACGGCAAGATGCGGGGCAAGCCCTTCCGGATCTCGGAGATCGAGGCCGAGGCCAACCGCATCCTGGCCGAGCGGAGCTAGACGCATGACCGACACGCTCGAGACCACCGCCCCCATCAAGCTCACGCGCAAGGACTTCGTCGCGGAGCAGGAGGTCCGGTGGTGCCCCGGTTGCGGGGACTACTCCATCCTGGCCCAGACCCAGAAGGTGATGCCGGACTTCGGCGTGCCGAAGGAGAACATCGTCTTCATCTCCGGCATCGGGTGCTCCGGCCGGCTGCCGTACTACATGAACACGTACGGCTTCCACAGCATCCACGGCCGCGCGCCCACGCTCGCGACCGGCCTGAAGACGGCACGCCCGGACCTCATGGTCTGGGTGATCACCGGCGACGGCGATGCCCTCTCGATCGGTGGCAACCACTTCCTGCACAGCATGCGCAGGAACGTGGACTTCACCATGATCATGCACAACAACCGGATCTACGGCCTCACCAAGGGCCAGACCTCGCCCACCTCGGAGTTCGGCAAGCGGACCAAGTCCACGCCGATGGGCTCCGTTGACCGGCCGGTCATGCCGCTCACGATGGCGCTCGCCGCCGAGGCCACGTTCGTGGCGCGCACGGTGGACACCCACACGGAGCACATGCAGCAGACGCTTGAGGCGGCGGGCCGCCACAAGGGTGCCAGCTACGTTGAGGTCCTCCAGAACTGCAACATCTTCAACGACGGCGCGTGGCGGGAGTTCACCGAGCGCGACGTCCGCGACGACCGGATGCTCGTCCTGGAGCACGGCAAGCCGCTCATCTTCGGGAAGAACCGTGACAAGGGCATCCGCCTGAACGGTCTGCACCCGGAGGTGGTGACGCTCGGCGAGAACGGCGTCACGGAGGCGGACCTGCTGGTCCACGACCAGCACGCCGAGGATCCGTACCTCGCGCTGATCATCTCGCGGATGTTCTGGCCGGACTTCCCGGTCCCGGTCGGCATCCTGCGCGACATCTCGCGCCCCACGCACGATGAGCTCGTGGACGCCCAGATCGCGGCGGCCATCGAGAAGTCCGGTCCGGGCAAGCTGGAGAAGCTCCTGCTGGCCGGCGAGACCTGGAAGGTGGAGTAGCACTCATGCTCTGCCCTGTCTGTCACACGGACAACTTCGCAGGCGACGACATCTGCGACTTCTGTGGCGCCTCCATGGCCCACGCGGACGTCCCGCAGGCCGCCATCGACTACCACGACAAGGTGCTGGGCGAGCACCTGGACCACCTGGGCATCGGCTCGCCGGCGCTCGTGGACCCTGCGCTCCCCGTCGCCGATGCCATCGCGCAGATGCACGCATCGGGCGGTGACTGCCTCCTCGTGGTGGAGGGAGGACGCCTCGTGGGCATCTTCACGGACCGCGACGCGGTGGTGAAGGCCGCCGACAAGCGCCTGGCGCTCTACCGCGTCCGCGACTTCATGACGAAGGACCCCGTGGTCCTCCGCCATGACGACACCCTGGCGGTAGCGATGCACAAGATGGCCGTTGGCGAGTTCCGCCACATCCCCATCGTGGACGATGCCAAGCAGCCCATCGGGGTGGTGGCCGCCGCGGACATCTTCCGGCACCTCGTCTCATCGCTCGGATGACGGCGGATCCGCGCCGCGGGCTCCCGCGGGTCGCGATCCTCGCCGATGACCTGATCTGGGCCACCCGGCTCGCCGACCTCGTGCGGCGGGCCGGTGGCGTTTCCATCCCCATCCGCTCCCTGGCCCAGCTTGGCGCTGCGCTGGAGAGCACGGACGCCCTGCCGGCCGGGTGCGTGGTGGACCTGACCGCGCGCGCGTTCGACGGGATCGCGGCGCTCTCGCTGGCGTCCGCCGCCGGGGTGCCCGTGGTGGCCGTCGGCCAGCACGACGACGTAGAGCTCCGGCGTGCCGCGAAGGCCGCGGGCGCCACCCATGTCTATGCCTACCGGGCCTTGCACGAGCACGGCGACCGGGACCTTGGCGCTTGGATCGCCGGCCTCTCGACCGGCCAAGAGGAGACGCGATGACCGCCCCCGCCATCCCCTCCGGCCGGTTCGCCGGGCGTCTCGCCGCCGCCCGGGGCGCTGCCGCAGCCGCCGGGCTGGATGCACTCCTCGTGGGCGTTGGCGCGGATCTCCAGTATCTCGCCGGGTACTCGGCCCACCCGCTCGAGCGGATCACCCTCCTCGTGGTGCCCACGCGGCCCGGCTCGGCGATGACGCTGGTCGCCCCCCGCCTGGAGGCGACGCCCGCCCGCGCGTGCCCTGCTGCCACCGGCGGCACGGTCGCCGTGACCACCTGGGAGGAGACCCAGGATCCCATGGAGCTGATCGCCCGGCTCGTGTCCGAGGCTGTGGGGTGTCCACCGTCGGACGTGGGCGCCGTCGCCGTCTCCGATGGCCTGCGGGCGGCCTTCCTGCTTGGGCTGCAGCGCGTGCTGCCCTCCGCCCGTTTCTCGCTGGCGTCTGGGGTGCTCCGCGACCTGCGCATGCGCAAGGACGATGACGAGGTCACGCTCCTGCGCCGCGCCGCCCAGGCCGCGGACCGCGTCGTGCTCGCCGTGGCCTCCGGTCCGCTCGTGGGCCGCACCGAGGCGGACGTGGCGCGGGAGATCCGCGACCGGCTCGTGGACGAGGGCCACGACCTGGCGTCGTTCTGGATCGTGGCGTCGGGGCCAAACAGCGCCTCCCCGCACCATGACCCGGGCGAGCGGGTGATCTGCGCGGGTGAGCCCATCGTGATCGACATCGGCGGGACGATCGGCGGCTACGGCTCCGACATCACCCGGACCGTCTGGGTCTCCGGGGCCACGGATGCCGGGGCGGGCATTGCCCCGCACCCGGACTTCCTCGCGCTGTACGACGTGCTGCACACGGCCCAGGCCGCCGCCGCAGCCGCGGTACGCCCGGGCGTCGCCTGCGAGCGCATCGACGCGGTGGCCCGTGATGTCATCGCTGCGGCGGGTTACGGCGAGCGGTTCATCCACCGGACCGGGCACGGGATTGGCCTTGAGGGGCACGAGGACCCGTACGTGGTGGCCGGCAACACGGAGGTCCTGGCGCCCGGGATGGCGTTCTCCATCGAGCCCGGGATCTATCTCGAGGGGCGCTTCGGGGCCCGGATCGAGGACATCGTGATCTGCGGGGACCACGGGCCTGTGGTGCTGAACCAGGCGCCGCGCGACCTGATGGTCGTCCGGGGCTAGGTTTCCGGGCAGCGGCGGTATCATCCGCCGATCGGCCGGACACCCGGTCGTCCCGCTTGAGCAACCCGATGACGATCCCTTCCGCGCTGGGCCGGACCCCGCGCTCCTGCGCGTCGTGAGCCGAAGAGGCCGCCACGGCCGCAGTCACCAGCCGAATACGGGGGCGCGCCCCGCCGCGCCGGCCGGGGACGGCCAGTACATCCCGCAGGCCCGCATCATCGCGCGCCCGCAGCCGGCCGCCGCCCGCGCGCTCGGCGAGGTGCCCACCGATGCCGCGCTGCCCACCGATGCCGCGCTGCCCACCGATGCCGCGCTGCCCACCGATGCCGCGCTGCCCACCGATGCCGCGCTGCCCACCGAGGCGCCCAGGGATGCCTCGGCAAGCGTGGGGACGGTGGCCGACGAACTGGCCGCCGGGTCCGCGGCACCCGATGCCGGGCCGGTTGTGGCCGCACCGGAGCCCGTGACGGCGGTGGCGGACAACCGTCGGGGCCAGGCGCAGCGCCGTGACGAGCCTCGCCGTGACGAGCCTCGCCGTGAAGACCGGCGCAGCGACCGCGCCGAGACTCCCCGTCCGGCCACCGTGGCCGCGGCCCACGTGGCCGCCGACGGCGATGGGGATCGCGCCAGCTGCACCGCCGCCCAGCTCCGGCGGTTCATCAAGAGCCGCCCGTGGATCCCCATGCACGAGCTGCGCCGCCGCTTCGGGATCGTGGGTGGCGACGACGACGTCGCGCCCATCCGCCTGCCGGACACCACCATCTTCATCGGCCTTCCGCCGGCGGAGGCCCGCCTCATGGGCGAGCTCCTCTCGGGCGGCGACGTGGGTTTCGAGCTCTCGTTGGATCCGATAACCCCCGTGGTGGTGGGCGTCTACCCCATGCGGCCCGTCCCAAGAGGCTGACCCCCGGGCTCATCGGTCCCGCTGCTCGGGTGGATGGCGGTGCGTGGGCGCACCAGCGTGCCGGTAAACACGCCTTGACATGGTTCCGCTTGTCTGACACCGTTGCAGGACCAACGGCATATCCGGGATAGGCCGATCGTACCGCACAGCGTCCCTGCAGGGTCGAGCATCTCCGCTCGGCTGGGTGGCGCGGATGGCGCATCCAGGGAGGACTTTCCGTGCATCGCAAGCAGCTCCGCCGTCTCGCCGGCGCCCTCGTGGCCGCGTCCATCGGCGCCGTCGCGCTCGCCGGCCCGGCCGGGGCCGCCAACACCCGCCTCGTCTACGTCGGCAACCCGGGTGGCACCGCCGCCACGGCCGAGGGCTACGGGTACCTGGACAACTACACGGCCGCATCCGCAGGCCGCCTGACCGCCGTGGACATCCAGGTCCGCAACGACGGTGGCCAGAGCCTCGTCCACGCCAGCCTCTACGGTGGCTCCACCGCGGACGCCAAGCCGTTCAACCCGCTCTTCCCGCCGCCTGCCGGCCAGGCGCTCGCCGCGGGGCAGACGTTCGCGGGCGTGTTCGTCACCTCCGGCACCGGCGTCAGCTGCGCCATCACGCCGGACGCGCTGGGTCTCTCCTGCGACCTTGGCTCGTTCTCCGGGAACTCCGCCAAGTCCATCCGCGTGATCATCCAGACCGCGGCCGCCGGCGGCACGTACAGCAACTGGTTCAGCACCTACCTGAACGAGGGCAACACCACCGGCACGAACCAGGACAACTTCTACGCGGTTGGCTCGTACAGCACGGTTGCACGCTCCTGCTCCGGCACCAACTCGGACGCCGGCTGGTTCCTGGGCGGCAACAAGGTCACGCTCGCCTCGCTTGACTGCGGCACCGGCACGAAGGGCAGCCTCTCGTCCCGCAACGCGCTCGGCACCGCCGGCGGCCTGGGCACCATGACCATCTCGGGTCCGGTTGACTGCACCGCCATCGGCTACACCTGCTACGGCGACACCGTGACGGCGTCCATCCTGGGCGGCACCGCGGTCCCGGGTGGCCTGCAGTGGGACATCACCTGGTACGGCACCAACAGGATGAGCGGCGCCATCCACTTCCTGGACACGTACAACGGCAAGAAGGGCACGTATGACGTGATCCCCTTCACCAAGAAGTTCCAGTGCAGCGCCCGCCTCACCACGAACTGCTGGACGCTGATCGAGGCCAGCAAGGCCACGGCCAGCCCGCTCTGGTTCCACGCGATCTTCATCACGTCCAACAACGGCAAGGGCGGCGGCTTCCTCTAGATCGAGGGGTCTGCAGCCTCCGCCAGGAGGGCTCGGGTCCGCGCGGCGGACACGGCGTCCCCCTTCCGCTCGTACAGCTCCAGGGCCGTCCGCAAGGGCGGCCCTGCTGACTCCCGGTCGCCCAGGTCGCGGAACGCCAGGCCGCGATCCACCAGCACGTCCGCCTGCAGGCTGACGTCCACGGTCTCGGCCGCAAGGGCACCCGCCTCGTCGGCCAGCGCGATCGCCGTCTCCCGGTCGCCGCGCAGGGCCGCCAGCCGCGAGCGGACCGAGCGGATGAGGACCTGCGGGTCCGTGTCATCCGCGTCTGCGAGCTGCTCTGCCAGGTCGCAGGAGGCCGCGGCGGCCTCGGGCCTGCCGCCCCAGAGCTGGACTCGCGCGAGCGCTGCCACGATGGAGGACCGGTAGTACTGCTCGTCCATGCCGGCGAGCGCCTCCGCGTCGCGGACCAGCGCGGCCTCTGCCGCGGCCCAGTCGCCGGCGAGGGCCTCCACGCGCGCGGACGCGAGGGACGTGCTGTGGGCGCTGATGCTGGGCCCCAGGTCCGCCAGGAGCTCCTGGCCGCGCCGGTACAGGTGGCGGGCGCGCTCCATGTTCCCCTGCATCGCCTCCAGCTGCGCGAGGCCCAGCGAGATGTTCGCCTCTGCCTTGCGGTCGCCGTGGACGAGGTCCAGGAACGAGCCGATGCGCTCCACCAGCTCCGGCACGGGCTTCGTGCTGTAGATGGCCTGGTTGGCGTAGCCGGACGCGCCGCGGACCACGAGGCGGAGCTCGCCGGTGGCATGCCCGTGCTCGATCATCTGCTCCGCCGCCATCGCCACGTCGTCGTACTGGCCCGC
Organism: uncultured Chloroflexota bacterium; assembly: GCA_903930745.1. GTDB lineage: Bacteria > Chloroflexota > Limnocylindria > Limnocylindrales > CSP1-4 > CAIXZV01. The sequence continues at coordinate 9,734 of CAIYZX010000092.1, forward strand.
GCGCGAGGAGATCATGGCGCGGGCGCGCCATGCCCTGGCAACGCCCAGCAGGTCGCCCGTCGCCTTGAGGGTGGCGATGGTGGCGTCCGCGGCCCGCTCCGGCTCGTCGGGGAGCGGCGCATGCTCCGGCGCGTAGACGCCCAGGAGCAGCTCCGTGGCGCGCGCCCTGGCCGCCAGCCGCTCGTCGCCGGTGGCGCCGGCCTCGCGGACCGCCGTCGAAACGGCCTCGGCCGCGGCCACCACGTCGCCGGCCTCCAGGAGCGCCTCACCCATCTCCGGGAGCAGCTCCACGCGGACCACGTCGCCCTCGGGCAGGAGCGCGATGGCGCGGCGCATCAGGCCCACGGCCGCGGAGAGGTCACCGCGGGCGAAGGCGCGACGGCCGGCCCCGGCGAGCTTGGCACCCGCGCGGGCGGCCAGGGCGCGCCCCGTGTCGTCGATGGGCCCAAGCTCCGTCCGATACCGGTACGCCTGCTCAAGGTGGTAGCCCAGGATCTCCTCGTGCTCCTGCTCGCGGTTGCGCTCGCGGTTCACACGCTCCGCCCAGGCGGCGTACCGCTCGTGGTACTGCGCCCGCGCCCGCTTCAGCAGCGAGCCGTACGTGGCATCGCGGATCAGGAGGTTCCGGAAGCGGTACGTCTCGTCGTCGGCTGCGGCCGCGGGATCGTGCTCCACCAGCTGGCGCCGGTCGAGGGTGGCGAGGTGGGCGGGCACGGCCGCGGCCAGCTCCAGGGGCACCAGCTCCGCAACCGCGAGCTCCGGGAACGCAGACCCGATGACCGCGGCGGGCTCCATGACCAGCCGCTCCTCGCGGGTCAGGTCGTCAAGGCGCGCGGCCAGGAGGGCCTGGATGGTGGGCGGCACGGCGATGTCCGCGAGGTCGCCGGCGGGGACCCAGGTGCCCTCGGCGTCCCTGCGGAGGAGCCCCTTGCCGGCCAGCATGGACGCAAGCTGCTCCAGGAAGAGCGGGTTGCCCTCCGCGGCACCCACGAGGCGGTCGCGGACCGGTGCCGCCACGGGGCCGTCCAGCAGGAGCTCAAGCAGCCGGGAGCTCTCGTCTGCGGCCAGCGGTGCCAGCACGATCCGGCTCTGCGCCTCCGCACTCGCCCAATCGGGCCGCCGCTCCAGGATGGAGGTTCGGGCGCCCGCCACCACCAGCACGGCCGCCAGCCGCCCCGTGGTCTCCACCACGTGGTCCAGCAGGTCCAGCAGCGTGGGCTCCGCGTTGTGCGCGTCCGAGATCACCACCACCAGTGGCTTCTGGGCGCCCAGCGCCTCGAAGAGCTTGCGGACGCCCCAGAAGACCTCTGCGATGGGGTAGCGGGCGTCCGAGAGGCCGATGACGGACGCCACGCGGTCCGCGATCTCCGGGCCCTGGGCCACGCCGTCCAGGAGCGCCGCGAGCTTGGGCGCGGCCACCTCCGGGCCGTCCTCGTCCGCGATCTCCGCGGCGCCACGGACCATCTCCACGATGGGCCAGAACGTGATGCCGTCGCCGTACGGGAGGCACCGGCCGCGGATGACCCGGACCGAGTCGCCCAGCGACGCCGTGAACGCGTGCACCAGGTGCGACTTGCCCACACCGGCCTCGCCCAGGACCGTGACCAGGCGCGCACCGCCGAGGCCCGCCACGTTCCGCACGGCACCCTGGAGCTGCGCCAGCTCCGCCTCGCGGCCGATGAGCACGGCGGTGTCCCTGAGGTCTGCGGGCGCTGCCGCGGCTGGGCGTCGAACGGACAGGAGCCGGTAGGCGGGGACCCGCTCGGACTTGCCCTTGAGCTCCAGCGGCTCCACGGCCTCCACGTCCACGTGGGCGCGGACGAGCTGGTAGGTGACCTCGCCGATGAGGACCTCGTTGGCGGGCGCGGCCTGCTCGAGGCGGGCGGCCACGTTGACCGCGTCGCCGGTGGCGAGACGCTGGTCCGCGTCCGGGTTGATGTTCGCGACCACCTCGCCCGTGTTGACGCCGGTCCGGTTGGCGATCTCCACGCCGTACACCTGCTGGAGATCCGCGTTGAGGCGGGCGAGGGCGGAGGTCATCCCGTGGGCGGCACGGACGGCGCGCAGGGCATCGTCCTCGCGGGCTCGCGGGAGGCCGAAGACGGCCATGATCGCGTCGCCGATGTACTTCTCGATCTTGCCGCCGTGCCGCTCGATCTCCGCGGCCATCGCGGCGAAGTAGCGGTCCTTGACCTCGTTGACGGCCTCGGCGTCGATGCGCTCCGTCAGCGCGGTGCTGCCCTTGAGGTCCGAGAAGACGATGGTGACGGTCTTGCGGACCTCCGTGGGGAGGAGGATGGGACCGGGCGCCGGGGACGCGACGGGCGCCGGGGACGCGATGGGCGGCATGGCGATGGGCTCGCCGTGGGCCACGGGGGCGGCCGATGCCGAAGGTGCTGCCGGCGCCGATGACGGGGCCGCGGGAGGCTGCCCGGACGTGGGCGCGGACGTGGGCAAGGACGCGGGCAAGGACGTGGGCGCCGTCGGGGCGGCACCGGGCGGGGGAGGCGGCGGCGGGGGCGGTGTCGGCGCCACGGGCGGCCCACCCCACGCGGGCGGAGTGGACGCCCCGGACCTGGCGGGCGGAGGAGGCGGCGGAGGGGGCGCGGCGGGCGGTGGCGCGGACGGGTACCCAGGCCCACCGTACGGAGCGGCTCCCATCGAGCCCTGGCCCCATGGCCCAGGCATCGGCGGCACCCCGGGCGCACCGGCCCCGGGCATCTGCGGCATCCCGGCCATGCCAGGCTGGGCCCACCAGGCCCACGGCGGCGGCATGTACGCCCACGGCGGCGTTGACCAGCCCGGACCCGAACCGGGACCGGACCCCCAGCCCTGCCCGTAGCCCGGGCTCATCTGCCCCATCGGCCCGGGACCGGCACCCGGCCCGCCCGCCTGTCGCGGATCCTGCCCCTGGTCCGCCCACGGCGACGGCGGCCCACCGGACCCGGCGGGCGCGCCGTGCAGCAGGTTCCCGCACACGCCGCACAGCCGGAACCGCGCCGGGTTCTCCTCCCCGCACGTGGGGCAGGAGATCGCCAGGATCACCGGCAGCACCAGCGACGTCCCGCACATCCCGCACAGCCGGAACCGTGCCGGATTGGTCTCCCCGCAGGACGGGCAGTCGATCGACTCCATCAGCGCGCCACGGCCCCCGCCGCGCGCCGTGGCTCAGGCGTCGGCATAGGCCTTGGGCAGCGCCTCCACCGTGGGCGCCTGCGTCCGCAGCTCGCGCAGGGCGGCCTGGTCCATGGACGCGAGACGCGGCAGGTCCGGCTGGTTCGTGCGCATCAGCCGCTCCGACAGCGTGGAGAGCACCAGCCTGTTGACCTCCGGGACCTCGATGACAGCCTTCAGGCCCGCGGTGGGCACCTCCAGCAGCACGGACGGCATCGTCGTCACCACGTCGGCGGTGCGCGGGCTGCCCGTGAGGGCGCCGATCTCGCCGAAGAAGTCACCGGCGGGCATCGTGGAGAGGCCCTTGTACGAGCCATCCGGCTGCGGGACGCCGGCCGCCGCCTCGCCCTCGAGGACGAAGTACGCGGCGGACGCCTTCTCGCCGGTGGTGATCACGCGGGCGCCCTCGGGCACGTCGCGCACCAGCGCGTCATGCATGAAGGCGGACCGCTGGGCCGCGGACAGGCGACTGAAGGTGGCCAGGCGGCCAACCAGGAGCTCGAAGTCTGCGATCGTCGCCGGCCGGACCGTGCCAACGCCCGTGCGGGCGGCGCGCAGCGCCACGATGCCGCGACGCCACTGGTCCGCGGGCCGGCCAACGCCGGGGGCCACGAGGGCGACGAGACCCACGACCACGAGGATCGCGGAGGCGGCGGTGATCAGCATGCGCACGTCCAGGATGTCCGCGAGGCCTGCGCCCGCCATGCCGGCGAGGAAGATCACGTCACGCATGACGAAGAGGGCGGAGAAGACGCGGCCACGCAGCTCGCGCGGGGTGTTGCGCTGGAGGAGGGTCTGGCGGGCGACGGCGGACGGCGAGTTGAAGAAGCCGCTGACCACCACCCAGATGATGCCGATCCAGATCGTGGGCGCCATGCCGTACAGCACGCCGGACACACCCATGCCCACGGTGCCCACGAATACCCAGAGGCCGATGGGCAGCTTCGGCGCGTACTTCGCCATGAACAGGGAGCCCACGACGAAGCCAACGGACGTGAGGCCCTCCTGGACGCCGTACTCGAACTCGGTGGCGTTGAGGACCTTGATGGCCATGGGCAGGAGCAGGACGTTCCAGAGCCCGAAGGAGAAGAAGACCGGCGCGCCAAGCAGGAAGAGCGAGCGCAGCATGGGCGTGTTGGCGATCGTGCGCACGCCCAGCTTCAGGTTCTGGACCACCAGGCGGATGGACGTGGGCTCGTCCGGTGCCTCCACGGCGCCGTTCGCGCGCATCATCCAGATGCAGGCGGCGGAGAAGACGAAGGTGCCGGCGTCGATCCAGAAGGCCAGGCGGATGTCGATGGCGGCGAGGAGGCCCGCGCCCGCGAAGCCGATGGCCGTGGAGCCGAACGACGCGATCTGGAGGAACGCGTTCGCCGCGGTGAGCTCGTCGTCCGTGGCGAGCTCCGGGATGAGCGCCTCGTACGCCGGGTCGAAGAACTGCTTGACGCCCGCGTTCGCGAGGAGCGCGATGAAGAGCAGGGTGACGTCCGCTCCCAGGAGGAACGGGATCATGAGGACGATGATCCCCTGGCCCAGGTTGCTGGCCACCATGACCTTGCGCCGGTCGTAGCGGTCAACGAAGACGCCCGCGATGAGCCCCACGATCAGGCTGGGCACCGCCGTGGCCATGAGCGTCATGCCCACGAGGAGCGCGGAGCCGGTCCGCTCGTACACGTAGATGCCGGCCGCGAGGTCCGTGAGGGCGGAGCCCGCCGTGGAGACCAGCTGGGCCATCCACATGAGCACGAAGTCGCGCTTCTTGAAGACGGCGGTGGGGGAGATCCGCGGGGCGGCCTGTGCCGCGCTCATGCGTGCATCTCCCGAGTACGCGAAACCAGGCGCGACACCCTCAGAACCCTCCCACCCCGGCTGGCCGCACGTCGCAGGCCGCCGAGGAGCGGTTCGCTGGGACGAGCGAGTGTGCGCGCAGTCTACGAGGGTGTGCGGCCTTGCGCGACCCCTTGGATCCGATCGTCCCGTCCTGCGCCATGCCCGCACGGATGGACGCGGCCGCGGATGACCTCCGTGCCCTCCAGCTC
>CAIYZX010000093.1 GCA_903930745.1 uncultured Chloroflexota bacterium
CGGCCCCGTCCCCAGCAGGTTGACCATCGCGGTCACGCCGTGCGGAGCGACGGACCCCAGCGGCAGGCCCAGGATGGCCCGCAGGTGCTGCTCGAACTGCGACGTCCGGCACCCCTCGATGGTCCAGTGCCCGCTGTTGTGCACCCGCGGCGCCAGCTCGTTGACCATCATGCCGCCGCCCGGCAGCGCGAACAGCTCAGCGGTCAGCAGCCCCACGGAGTCCAGGCCGCGGGCGATCGAGTCGCCGATCGCCACCGCATCGGCCGCCACGGCGGGATCCACCGGCGCCGGCGCCACGCTCTCCGCGAGGATCCCGGCATCGTGCACGTTCCGGGACGGCGGGAAGGCGAGCGTCCGGCCATCGGAGCCCCGCGCCGTGACCACGGACAGCTCCGAGGCGAACGCGATCTCCGCCTCCAGGAGCAGCGGCCGCCCCTCCCCGCCCAGCGAGGCGATGGCCGCCGGGAGATCGGATCGGGCCAGGACGCGCACCTGGCTCCGCCCGTCGTATCCGCCGATGGGCAGCTTGAGCCGGACCGGGTAGCCGAGCAGCTCAGCCGCCGCCTCCGCCTCGCCCACGGACGCGATCTCCGCCCAGGGCGCCGTCCACTCGCCGATGTCGCGGATGAACCGCCGCTCCGCCAGGCGGTCCTGGGTGGCCCGAAGCGCGGCGAGACCGGGCCGGAGCGGCGCAACGGCCGCGGCCGCCGTGGCCGCCTCGATGCCCACGTGCTCCAGCTCGTACGTCACCACGTCCGATCGAAGCGCCAGCTCGCGGGCCGCCGCCACGTCGTCGTACCGGCCCACGATGATCTCGTCCGCCACCGCCGCGGTGGGGCACGCGGGATCCGGGTCCAGGGCGATCAGCCGGTAGCCCATCGCGCGCGCCGCGAAGCCCATCATCCGGCCCAGCTGGCCACCGCCCATCACGCCGATCGTGGCGCCGGGCGCCAGCGGCGCAGCCGCCGGTGTGGGGCCGGAACGGAGCCCCAGCCGGTACAGCAGGTCCTCCACGAAGGACGCCTTGCCCAGGGTGTAGTCCGCGATGGCCGCGCTTGAGCCGGAGCCGGAGTCGGAGCCCGAGCCCGAGCCCGAAACGGAACCCACGAGCCGCTCCTTCGCCGCCGCGTACGCGGACCGAAGCGAGGCATCGGCCCGCAGGGCATCGCGCAGCCCTACGAGCTCCGCCAGCTCACGCCGCGCGGGCGGCAGCACGTGCAGGTGCAGGCGCACGTACGCATCGCCATGGCGGACCGCGCCCACCAGCATCGGCCGCGTGGGCGGGAACGGTGCCGAACCGCCCTGGCGCGCGAACCCCAGCGACAGCATCGCGTCCGTGAAGGCGGGGATCAGCTCCGGCGCCATCTCCACCGCCAGGTCCACGATGTTCTTCCCGGGCATCCCGGGCACCGCGCTGGATCCCACGTGCGCAACCGCCGCACCCGGCCACGCGGACGCGACCAGCGCGCCAACGCCGGCGGCCACCTCCGGCAGGACGGGATCCCATGCAAGGAGCTGGGCCGGGCGGCGCTCGTAGGGAAGGATGGGCAGGTGCGACATCGGGCGCCCAGTGTAGGGGGACCGCAGCCCGCGAGTGGCACGCTGTTATCCTCCGGACCATGCTCGGAGGCCCCGGTCCCTATGCGGCGCAGGCGCCGCGCATCCTCGTCGTGGACGACGA
>CAIYZX010000094.1 GCA_903930745.1 uncultured Chloroflexota bacterium
CGCGCTGGAGCAGGGGTTCGTCTCCCCGTCCCTCCTTGGCACGACGCTCTCCACGCAGGTCCTGCTGTGGGTGGTGCTGGGCGGCCGCGGGACGCTGGTGGGACCGCTCCTTGGCCTTGGCCTGGTCTGGGTGGTGGGCGGTCGGATCGCGGAGATCACGCCGCAGCTCTGGCCGATCATCCTGGGCGCGCTGCTCCTGGGCACGATCCTGTTCCTGCCGGGTGGCCTCATCGGGCGCCGGGTGGTGAAGCGGTCGCCGCGGATCGCGGTGGCTGCGGCCGCGGCTTCGGGCGTGGGCTCGGGCGCGGGTCCGGCTTCGGGCGCGGGCTCGTCGGAGGCCTCCCATGACTGAGCGCACCGTCCCCGCCGTCCCGAGGCCGGTCCTGGAGGCGCGCGACATCCGCAAGGTGTTCGGCACGCTGGTGGCGCTCGATGGCGCGGGCGTGTCCGTTGGCGCCGGAGAGATCGTGGGGCTCATCGGCCCCAACGGCTCCGGCAAGAGCACGCTCCTGCACGTGATCTCCGGGCGGACGTCCGCCACGGGCGGCGCCGTGCTGCTGGGCGGCCGCGACGTCACCCACGCGAAGCCCGCGGACCGGATCCGCGCCGGCCTCTCGATCAAGTTCCAGCTGGCCCGCGTCTACCTGGACCAGACCGTGGCGGACAACCTGCTGCTCGCGGTGCAGTCGCGGACGGGGCTTGGATCCCTGATCCTCTCGCGGACGCGTGCTGCCGCCCAGGCCCCCATCGACGAGCTGCTGGCCCAGTTCCACCTCACCGAGCAGCGGGACATGCTGGCGCGCGAGCTCTCGCACGGCGAGCAGCAGTGGCTGGAGATCGCGATGGCGCTGGCCGTGGGGCCGTCCATGCTCCTCCTGGACGAGCCCACCGCCGGCATGAGCCACGAGGAACGGGCGGCCACCGGCGAGCGGATCCGCGCGGCCCGTGCCCGCTGCGGCGTGCTGATCGTGGAGCACGACCTGGACTTCATCCGCGGGCTCTGCGACCGGATCACGGTCCTGCACCAGGGCAAGATCATCGCCACCGGTACGCCCGCGGAGATCGAGGCGGACCCGCGCGTCCAGGAGGTCTACCTCACCCGTGTCTGAGCGCGCTCCCGCCACGCCCATCCTGGAGACGCAAGGCCTGGTCGCCGGCTACGCCGCGAGCCGCGTGCTGTTCGGCGTGGATCTGCAGGTGCCGTCCGTTGGGACGGTCGCCGTGCTGGGCCGCAACGGCGCCGGCAAGACGACGCTCCTGCGGACGATCATGGGGTTCATGCGCCCCTCTGACGGCCGCGTCCTGGTTGACGGCGTGGACGTCACGGGGAAGCCCGCGGCCCACCTCGTGAAGCTGGGCGTGGGGTACGTGCCGCAGGAGCAGGGCGTCTTCGCCGGCCTCACGGTGCGCGAGAACCTGCAGCTGGGCCTTGGGGCCGGCGGGCGGGGGAGCAAGGCGCGGATCGAGGAGGCGTTCGAGCTCTTCCCGAAGCTCGCGGCGCGAGCCGGGCAGCAGGCGGGCACGATGTCCGGCGGCGAGCGGAAGATGCTGTCCATCGCCCGGGCGATGCTGGCGCACCCGCGCCTGCTTGTGATGGACGAGCCCACCGAGGGCGTCTGGATCGGCGTGGTGGACGAGATCCTCGATGCGATGCGGACGTTCGCCACCGGGGCGGCGATCCTGCTTGTGGAGCAGCACTTCGAGTTCGCGCTGGGGCTGGCGGACTCGGTCCTCGTGCTGGACCGCGGCACGGTGGTGATGCGCGGCGACACGGCGACCATCGACCGCGCGGCCATCGCGAAGCGCCTCGCGCCCTAGCCGGGTCCACGCTCCGGCTCTCCGGGTCAGCCCAGGGAGCCCGCCACCAGCTCGCCGTCCACCAGCACCGCGACCGGGTTGACCGCGTGGATCTGCGCGGCCGGGATCTCCAGGATGTCGCGGTCCAGGACCACCAGGCTCGCACGCCGGCCGGGGACGATGGCGCCGTGGTCCCCATCGATGCCCATCTGCTGCGCGGCGGCCAGCGTGTAGCCGCGGATCAGCGCCTCGAGCGGGACACGCTCGTCCGCGGGTGAGCGCGGGGTTCGGGCATCCTCGGCATCGGCTGCGGCTGCTTCGGCATCTTCGACATCCGCATCGGCATCGGCCGGCTCAAGGCGCCGGTGGCC
>CAIYZX010000095.1 GCA_903930745.1 uncultured Chloroflexota bacterium
GCGTTCCTCAACATGGCGATCGCCGCGGGTCTCACCTCCGCCATCACGAACCCCATCGCCGAGGGCGTCCGCCACGCGGTCATGGCCTCGGACGTGCTGATGGGCAACGACCAGGACGCGGCCCGCTGGATCCGCCAGTTCCGCGTCGTCCCGCCGGAAGGCGCCGAGGGCGCAGGCGCCCGCCGCGTCAACCGCCGCCGCGCCGGCTGAGCCGGAAGGCAGCCGAAGCAGCGCAGAACAGCCACAGACACGGGTAGATCGATGACCGAGCAGGACGACGCCCTCGTCGTCTTCACGCCCAGCGGCCGCCGTGGACGGTTCCCCACGGGAACCATCGTCCTTGACGCCGCGCGCTCGCTGGGCGTGGACATCGATTCGGTCTGTGGCACGCGCGGCATCTGCGGCCGCTGCCAGGTGGTCCAGGCCACCGGCGAGTTCCCCAAGCACGGCATCACCAGCGCTCCCGAGAACCTGAGCGGTCTCTCCGCCAAGGAGCTCGAGTACACGGAGCGCAAGGGTCTCGCGGAGGGCCGCCGCCTCGCGTGCGCGGCCACCGTCTGCGGCGACCTTGTCATCGACGTCCCGGCCGAGAGCCAGGTCCACCGCCAGGTGGTCCGCAAGGCCCTGGACCTGCGCCAGTTCCACGTGGACCCGGTCATCGTCCTGCGCTACGTGGACGTCACCCCGCCGGACCTCGCCGTCCCCAGCGGGGAGGTGGAGCGCCTGCTCGCCGCCCTGGAGCGCGAGTGGGGCCTCACCGGTCTCCACGTCGACCTTGACGTGGTCCGCGACCTGCCCGTCGCCCTCGCCAAGGGCAAGTACGGCGTCACCGTCGCGATCCACGAGGACCGCGAGGTCATCGCCGCGTGGCCGGGCCTCAAGGAGAGCATCTACGGCATCGCCGTGGACATCGGCTCCACCACCATCGCCGGGCACATCGCGGACCTGGGCACGGGCGAGGTCAAGGCCTCCGCCGGCGCCATGAACCCGCAGATCCGCTACGGCGAGGACCTGATGAGCCGCGTCTCGTACGCGATGCTCAACGACGGCGGCGCCGGCGAGATGACCAAGGCCGTCCGCGAGGCGCTGGACGACCTGTTCACGGGCCTCCTCGCCCAGGCGGGCGTGGAGCGGGACGACGTCCTGGACCTCGTCCTCGTGGGCAACCCGATCATGCACCACCTCGCCCTGGGCCTGGACCCCGTGCCCCTGGGCGCCGCGCCCTTCGCCCTCGCCACGGACCGCGCCGTGCGGACCACCGCCGGGCAGCTGGGCCTCCACCTGCGCCAGGGCGCGCGCATCTACGTCCTGCCGTGCATCGCGGGCCACGTGGGCGCGGACACCGCGGGCGTCATCCTGTCCGACGAGCCGCACAACGCGGACCCCATCCGCCTCATCGTGGACGTGGGCACCAACGCCGAGATCGTCCTGGGCAACAGGGACCGGCTCCTCGCCGCGTCCTCGCCCACCGGCCCCGCCTTCGAGGGCGCCCAGATCTCCAGCGGCCAGCGCGCGGCCCCGGGCGCCATCGAGCGCGTCCGCATCGACCCCGTCACCCTGGAGCCCCGCTTCAAGGTCATCGGCGCAGACCGCTGGTCCGATCACCCGGGCTTCCGCAAGGTGGTGGAGGACCTGGGCGTCACCGGCATCTGCGGCTCCGGGATCATCGAGGCCGTGGCGGAGCTCTTCCTCGCCGGCGTCCTCACCTCGGACGGCGTGATCGACGGCGACCTCGCCGCCCGCTCGCCCCGCATCGAGGCCACCGGCCGCACCTTCGCCTATGTCCTCTACGACGGGTCGCCGCGCGTCCTCGTCACCCAGGAGGACGTCCGCGCCATCCAGCTGGCGAAGGCCGCGCTCTACGCAGGCTCCCGGCTGCTCATGGACCACTACGGCATCGACGCCGTGGACGAGGTCCATCTCGCCGGCGCCTTCGGCTCCCACATCGACACGAAGCACGCGATGGTCCTGGGCCTGATCCCCGATTGCGCCCTGGAGCACGTCAAGTCCGTGGGCAACGCCGCGGGCACGGGCGCGCTGATCGCCCTCCTCGCGCGGAGCGCCCGCGCGGAGATCGAGGCCACCGTCCGCCGCGTGGAGAAGATCGAGACCGCGGTGGAGCCGCGCTTCCAGGAGCACTTCGTGGAGGCGCTCGCGATCCCGCACAAGTCCGCCCCGAGCACCAACCTCGCCGCCGCCATCAGCCTGCCCGCGCCCCGGTTCGCCGTGGCCGCCGGACGGGAGGGTGGCCGACGCCGTGCCCGACCCGCATCGAGCGCCGGTGCCGAGGCTGCAGCCGATGCACCCGCGTCACCCGAAGCACCAGGCGCAGCCGATCTCTCGTAGTCCGCGGGCCCGCACCCGCACGCGCACCGCGCTCACCCAACCCCGGTAGTCGAACCCGAGCCAGCCGTCCCGGAGGAGATCACGATGACCGAACAGACCAGCCGCCGAGGTGGCGGTCGCGCCGCCCGCCAGGCGTCGCGCCTGCACGCCGCCGTCAAGGCGGTCCCGTTCCTCACCCGGACGATGCAGCCGTTCGAGCTCATGAGCCAGGAAGGCCTGGAGCTCATGGAGTGGAACGCGGACACCATCCTCGAGACGGTGGGCACGGACTTCCGCACGTCCGAGCAGGACCTCCGGATGCTCAAGGACGCCGGCTGCGACGTCCAGGGTCAGCGCGTCCGCTGGCCCCGCGGCCTGGCCCGCTCTCTCGTCACGGCGTCCGCGCCGCGCCAGTTCACGCAGTACGCGCGCAACCACGAGCACGACGTCCAGATCGGCGGCAACGCCACGGTCTTCGCGCCGAACTACGGCAGCCCGTTCGCCCACGACCTGGAGCGCGGCCGCCGCTACGCGACGATCGAGGACTTCCGCAATCTCGTGTCGCTCACCTACATGAGCCCGTACCTGCACCACAGCGGCGGCACGGTCTGCGAGCCGGTGGACCTCCCTGTCAACAAGCGCCACCTGGACATGGTCCACGCGCACCTGACCTACAGCGACAAGCCGTTCATGGGCTCCGTGACCGCGGGCAGCCGCGCGCAGGACACCGTGGACATGGCGAAGGTGGTGTTCGGCGGGGACTACCTCGAGACTCACCCGGTGGTCATGTCGCTGATCAACTCCAGCTCGCCCCTCTGCTGGGACGCCACGATGCTGGACTCGGCCCGTGCCTACGCCGAGGCGAACCAGGCCACGATCATCACGCCGTTCATGCTCGCGGGCGCCATGTCGCCCGTCACCTCCGCCGGCGCCATCGCGCAGACCCTCGCCGAGGGCCTCGCGGGCATGGCGTTCGTCCAGCTGGTGCGTCCCGGCGCGCCGGTGGTCTGGGGCTCCTTCTCCTCGTCCGTCTCCATGCAGAGCGGAGCCCCCACGTTCGGCACGCCGGAGCCGGCCCACGTCCTCTACACGGTGGCCGCGCTGGCCCGCCGCATGGGCGTCCCGGTCCGCTCCGGTGGCTCCCTCACCGCGTCCAAGCTCCCCGATGCGCAGGCCGCGTACGAGTCCGCGAACACGCTCCAGCCCACGGTGCTGGGCGGCATCAACTTCGTGCTCCACGCCGCGGGATGGCTGGAGGGTGGCCTGTCCGTGGGCTACGAGAAGCTGATCATGGACGCCGACCAGCTGGGGATGATGCACAAGTTCGCCGCGGGCGTGGACATCTCCGAGAACGCCCAGGCCGTGGACTCGATCATCGAGCACGGGCCGGCCGGCCACTTCTTCGGCACCGAGCACACGCTCCAGAACTTCGAGACGGCGTTCTACCGCTCCGACATCGCGGACAACAACAGCTACGAGCAGTGGCTCGA
>CAIYZX010000096.1 GCA_903930745.1 uncultured Chloroflexota bacterium
GCCGCCGTCTCGCTGTGCAGCGAGAACGGTCTGCCGATCGTCGTCTTCGACCTCAACGCCCCCGACAACATCACGAAGGTGGCCCGCGGCGACCGCGTGGGCACCCTCATCTCCGCGTAGCCCGGAGGAGCCAGGCATGACCAGCCAGATCCTTGCCGAGGCGGAGCGCAAGATGCTGCGCGCCGTTGAGGCCATGGACCGCGACTTCCACACCCTTCGCACGGGTCGCGCTTCCACGAGCCTCGTGGAGCGCATCCACGTGGACTACTACGGGACCTCCACGCCGCTCAACCAGCTGGCGTCGATCTCCGTTCCCGAGGCCCACCAGATCGTGATCCAGCCCTGGGACCGCGGCGTCCTCAACGGCATCGAGAAGGCCATTCTCAAGAGCGAGATCGGCCTGATGCCCAACGTTGACGGCACCGTGATCCGCCTCAACATCCCGCCGCTTACCGAAGAGCGTCGCAAGGACATCGTCAAGACCGTCCACAAGCGCATGGAAGAGGCGAAGATCGAGATCAGGAACCTCCGGCGCGAGGCCAACGACGGCCTCAAGAAGGAGGAGAAGGACGGCATCCTGGGGGCCGACGAGGTCCGCCGGCAGCTGGAGCAGCTCCAGAAGATCACGGACCGGGTGGTTGCCGACGTGGACCGCGTGGGCGGTGCCAAGGAGCAGGAGGTCCTGGAGGTCTAGTGGCGCAGGCGCCGCTGGATCGCCCTGTCTCCCGGCCGTCCGACGACCTGCCGCTGGCGCACGCTGCGCCGCCCGCGCAGGGGAGGGCGGCCCCGGAGGCGCCTGCCGCCGGGGCTCCCATCGTGGCCGGAGAGGATCTTCCCCGGCACGTCGCGATCATCATGGACGGCAACCGCCGCTGGGCGAAGCTCCACGGCGTGTCCGACTTCGAGGGGCACGCCGCAGGCATGGAGACCGTCCGCGGCCTCCTGCAGCACGCCGTCCGCCGCGGCGTCCCCATGCTCACGCTCTACGCGTTCTCGCGCGAGAACTGGGCGCGCTCCGACGAGGAGGTCGCCGGGCTCTTCGAGCTCCTGGGTCGCGCCATCGTGGGCGAGACGGACGAGCTGGCGGCCCAGGGCGTTGCCATCCGGCTCCTCGGCCGCATGGACGAGCTCCCCGAGGACTCCCGCACGGCCATCGAGGCCGCCGTGGCCCGTACGGCCGGTGGGAAGCGCCTCCAGTTGAACATCGCGTGGAACTACGCCGGGCGCACGGAGCTGGTGGACGCGTTCCGCAGGCTCGCCGCCGCGGGTGTGGCACCCGCCGAGATCGACGAGCAGGCCATCAGCGACGCCCTCTACACGGGCGGCCTCGCGGACCCGGACCTCGTGATCCGGACCGGCGGCGAGCAGCGGATCAGCAACTTCCTCATCTGGCAGTCCGCGTACGCGGAGCTCTACTTCGACGACTGCCTCTGGCCGGACTTCGACACGGCGCGCTTTGACGCTGCCCTCGTGGAGTTCGCCCGCCGCACGCGCCGGTTCGGCCGGTAGGGGAGCAAGGACCCACCCATGCGCACCCGCACGCTCTCCGCGTTCGTCATCGTCCCCGTCCTCGCGGTCGCGGTGGCGCTGGGCACGCCCGGGATCGCCGTTCTCCTCGCGATCCTCGCGGCCATCGGTGGCTCCGAGGTCTTCCGCCTCCTCAGGGGCGCCGGCTACCCGTCGCTCCCCTGGGTGGGCACGGTCATCGCCGTGGCGTTCGTGGGTGCCGCATACGTTGCGCCCAAGGGTGACCTTGGCCTGCTGCTCGCCGCCGTGGGCGTCGTTGTGACAGGTGTTGGCGCCTTTGCCCAGAAGGACCCGAAGGACGGCCTCGTCGTCTGGTTCTCCACCGTCTTCGGCGCCCTGTACGTGGGCCTCGTCTCGTTCGTCCTGGTGGTCGCGGGCCTGGGTCCGGAGCTGCCGGCCGGCGCCGCGCTCGCGGGCATCGGCAGGGACCGCGCCTGGATCCTGCTGCTGGTCCTGGGCGTCTGGGCGTTCGACACCGGCGCCTTCCTCGTGGGCCGCCAGATTGGCCGCCACAAGTTCATCGAGCACATCTCGCCGGCCAAGTCCGTGGAGGGTGTGATCGGCGGTCTCGTGGCCACCACGCTCGTGTCCTGCGGCCTGCTCGCCGCGCTGGGCCAGAACGCGCTGGGTGGCCTTGTCCTCGGCCCGCTTCTCGGCATCACGGCCCAGGCGGGCGACCTCGCGGAGTCCATGCTCAAGCGTGCCGCGGGCGCCAAGGACTCCGGGACGCTGATCCCGGGCCACGGCGGCGTGCTGGACCGCATCGACTCCTTCCTCTTCGCCGCCCCCGTGGTCGCGCTGTATGTCGTCGCCCTGGTCCGCTGACGGGCGGCTGCGCGTCGCGCTCCTGGGCTCGTCCGGGAGCATCGGGCGCCAGACCGTTGACGTCCTGGAGGCGCACGCGGACCGCTTCGAAGTCGTCGCCCTCGCCACCGGCAGGAACGCCGCGGAGCTCCAGGCCCAGGCGCAGCGCCTCCGCCCGAAGGCCGTGGCCCTCGCCGACGAGAGCGCCACCCTGGACCTCCCCGCGGGCACCACCCGCGTTCGCGGCGAGGACGCGCTGCTGGAGCTCGCCACCCGCGAGGACGTGGACTACGTGATCGTGGGCACGGGCGGCGTGGTCTCGCTCCGCCCCACGCTCGCCGCCCTGCGCGCCGGCAAGGTGGTCGCCACCGCCAACAAGGAGACGCTCGTCGCGGGCGGCCACCTGGTGATGGCCGAGGCCCGCGAGCAGGCCGCCCGCCGCGCCGCCGCCAACGCCGCGGACCCGCTCGCCACCCCGCTGGCCTGGCTCCGCCCCATCGACTCGGAGCACTCCGCCATCTGGCAGTGCCTGGTGGGCGAGCCCCGCAACGGCATCGCGCGCCTGGTCCTCACCGCGTCCGGCGGCCCGTTCCTGGACACGCCCGCGGA
>CAIYZX010000097.1 GCA_903930745.1 uncultured Chloroflexota bacterium
CAGGCCTCGCACTGCAGCGAAGTAGCGTTCCGAGATCTGTCGCGAGACGGGTCCGATCCTGCCATCGCCAACGGGCCGGTGGTCCAGCTCGATCACCGGGCTCACCTGGACGCCCGTGCCGCACAGGAACATCTCGTCGCACACGTAGAGCTCGGATCGGTCGATGGAGCGGACCTCCGTGGGGATGCCCAGGTCGCTGGCAAGCGTCAGGATCGCCTTGCGCGTGACGCCCTCCAGGATGTCGTCGCTGACCGGCGGCGTGAGGAGCACGCCGTCACGGACCACGAACATGTTGGCGGCGGACCCCTCGGACGCGTGGCCGTCGGCGGTCATGACCAGCGCCTCGTCGAAGCCGTTGAGCTCCGCCTCGGACTTCTGGAACGCCATGTTCACGTAGCCGCCCACCAGCTTGCCGCGGGCCGGCAGCGCCTCGTCCGCGTTGCGGCGCCAGGAGGACGTCATCAGGCGGACGCCCTTCTCGATGTCGATGTAGTTCCCGAACGGCGTCGCGATGACGTACATCTGGTGATCGAGGTGGTGCAGCCGGACGCCGATGGCCCGCGTGCTCTTGTAGAACGACGGGCGGATGTACGCGTCCTGGGTGAACCTGTTGCGGCGGACCGTCTCGAGGACGATCTCGCTCAGCTCGTCCACGGACGGCAGGTTCTCCATCATGAGCATCTTGGCGCTGTTTCGGATGCGGGTCATGTGCTCGCGCACGAAGAGCGCGTAGAGCTTCCCGTGGTCCGCGTTCCAGTAGGCGCGGATGCCCTCGAAGGTGGCCGTGCCGTACATGAACGCGTGGGTCATGATGCTGACGTTGGCGTTCTTGAGCGGCACATAGTCGCCCTCGAAGTACGCGATCAGG
Organism: uncultured Chloroflexota bacterium; assembly: GCA_903930745.1. Taxonomy (GTDB): domain Bacteria; phylum Chloroflexota; class Limnocylindria; order Limnocylindrales; family CSP1-4; genus CAIXZV01. Next base: position 869 of record CAIYZX010000097.1, read on the forward strand.
TCGTCGAGGGGGTTGGCCTGCGGGGTGGACATCGAGGTGAGCTCCAAGGTCACGTGCGGCGGAGGGCCGCGGGTGCCGACTGACCGCGCCAGTCTACAAGCAGCGGCGTGATCCGGGCCTGCCTGCCCTAGCCGACCGTGACGTAGCCCATGACCGCGCCCACCACGATCCCCAGGTACGCGGCGTACAGCACGCCGCCCACGAGGAGGGTGCGGCCGTCCAGGCGGGCGGTGCGCCACATCGGCAGGAAGATGGCGGCCACGGCGACGAACGCGATGGCGGCGGACATGAAGGCCAGCGTGGAGTCCGGGCCCACGCGCCAGCTGTCGCCGGCGAGCACCAGGGCGACCACGGTGGGGATGGCGGACTGGAAGACCATGGCGCCCGTGATGTTGCCCATCGCGAGCGTGTCCTTGCCTCGGCGAACCCAGAGCAGCGAGTTGAACTTCTCCGGCAGCTCCGTGGCAATGGGGGCGATCACGAGCGCGAGCAGCAGTTCCGAGACGCCTGCGGACGCGGCGATCCGGTCAACCGCACCCACGAACAGGTAGGCGCCACCGATGATGCAGAGGAGGGCCAGGATCACCTGGGCCGCCACGACGACCATGCGCGGCACATCGGGATCCATGCGGTGGCCCGACCGATCGAGGCGATGCAGCCGCAACGGCTCCAGATCCTCCTCGTCGTCGTGCCCCTCGGCGTCCAGGTGACCCTTCACGTACCAGGCGTAGATGCCCACGAGCACGACGGCGATGACGAGCCGCGGGAGCGTGGAGCCCTCGGGAAGGAATGCTGCGCCAACGGCGATGGCGTAGGCGATGACGAAGTAGCGGATGTCGTGGACCAGCACCGTGGTATCCACGACCATGCGCGTCGCCGTGGCTCGCTGCCTCCGGAAGGCGATGACGCCGATCCCGGTGACGAACATCGCGAGCGTTGACAGCATGAATGGGGCGCCCAGGATGGCGCCGATGCCCACCGCGTCCGTGTGCCCTCCCCCGCCGCCGAAGCCGATGGCGATGATGGGGATCATGGTCTCCGGCAGGGCGGTGCCCACGGCGGCGAGCACGGAGCCCACGGCGCCCTGGCCCAGACGGAGCTTGCGCCCCACCCACTCGATGCCGTTGGTGAAGAGCTCGGCGCCGGCGAGGATCACGACGAGCGCGACGACCAGGAATACGGTATCCACCGGGTCAGCCCTCCAGGCCCAGGGCCGCGGCAACCGAGATCAGCACCACGAGCAGGACGAGCAACGAGATGCCCGCCATCCGGCGGTCACGCGCTGCGAGGAAACCCACCCCGGCGACCGCGACACGGCCGATCGGCAGCAGGATCACGAGGATCACGCCGGACCACAGGAAACCAAGCGGCCGGAGTGCGAGCAGGTCCGCCAGGACCGTGGCAGGGTGGAAGGGTGGGATGGCGCCGTGGGCCAGGGGGTCCGTGCCGCCGGCGAGCATCAGGCCCACCCCAATGAGCGTCGACGCCATCGCGACGTACGTGCCACCGATCAGCAGGCGGCCGATGAGGCGCTCCATGGACGCGGCGTCTGCCGTGGGACGGACCGGCACGCCGCTCACAGGCCTGCCGCCTTCCGGACCATCTGGCTCGCCGTGTACGCCAGCACCAGCACGAACATCCAGCGCAGGACTCGGGTATCGATCCGGCTGGCGATGCGGGGACCGGTGGATGCGCCGATGAAGACGCCCAGGGCGATGGGGCCGGCCACGAACGGGTCGATCTCGCCGCGGAGCAGGTAGATCACGGCGGACGAGACGGCCGTGATGCCCATCATCATGTTGCTGGTTGCGGTGGCGACCCGCAGGGGCACGCCCATGCCCAGGTTCATCACCGGCACCTTCACGATCCCGCCACCCACGCCCAGGAGCGCCGAGGCGAGTCCGGCGACGACGGAGCCGCCAACGCCGATCCCAAGCCCGTGGATGCGGTATCCGTCACCTGACAGCGAGTCCACGAGGGCTCCACCCGCGGTAACCGTCCCGGTTGCGGGCATTGCGGCCGGCGCGGGCGAGGCCGGCGCCCCCTTCGGCGGATCCTTGCGGCGCGCCATCGAGATGGCGACCCAGGTGATCAGCGCCGCAAACAGCCCGGCAAGGAGCCGGTCGGAGAGCACGAACGCCACGAGGCCGCCCACGAGGGCACCGGCGGCCGAGAACAGCTCGAGCGTCATGCCCAACCGCAGGTTGGCGACATGACGCTCAAGGTAGACCGCCGCGGACGCGCTGGACGTCACCACGACGGAGACGAGAGAGATGGCGACGGCCTCCCGCAGGGGGAGGCCGAAGACCAGGGTCATCAGTGGCACGAGCAGGATCCCGCCGCCCAGCCCGAGGAGCGAGCCGAACAGCCCTGCCGCGGCACCGCCAACGAGCAGGAGCAGACCGGCGATCAACGGACGGCACCCCGACATGCGTGCCGCCCGGTGCGCTCGCCGCGCCGGATCACGGGACTATGGGCGCAGGTGCTGCGGCGCGTACGGCAGGAGCGCCACCTGGCGGGCCCGCTTGAGGGCCACGGCGAGCTCGCGCTGGTGCGCGGCGCACGTGCCGGTCTTGCGACGCGGCTCGATCTTCGCCCGCTCGGACAGGTAGCGGCGGAGGCGGTTGACCTCCTTGTAGTCGATCGCGACCGTCTTGTCGGCGCAGAAGGAGCAGACCTTCCGGCGCCGGCGATCGCGGTAGTAGTCGTCGCGCTTCTTCATGCGAGGCGGCATTGATGTCTCCTGTGGTGGCGGTCACCCGCCGAAGCGGCCACTCGGGCCGCGGAAGTCGTCAGAAGGGGAGGTCGTCGAGGTCGTCTGCGTCGCGCGGAGCGGGCGCCTGGCGGGTGGGCCGGACGGGCTCACCGCCACCACCACCGGGACCGCCGAAGCCACCCTGCTGCGGCCGCCCGCCGCCGAACTCGGCGTCGTCGTTCCCGGCGCTGCGACCCTCGAGGCTCACCACGGAGTCCGCGCTGATCTCAAGCGAGATGCGCTTCTGCCCGTCGCGGCCCTCGAACTCCCGCGTGCGGAACCGGCCCTCGACGAACACGCGGTTGCCCTTGCGCAGGGACTCCGCGGTCTTCTCGGCGCGATCACCCCAGACGGTGACCCGGTACCAGTCCGTCGCCTCGATCCAGTCGCCGGTCTGCTGGTTCTTCGTGCTCTGGTTCACCGCAACGGTGAACTCGGTTACGGCCTTCCCGCTCGGCAGGTACCGCATCTCCGGATCCCGGCCGAGGTTGCCGATGATCATCGCCTTGGCGAACGACGCCATCGATGACGCTCCTTGTCAGTCGATGGCCGCGGGAGCGGCCTCGCTCTCGGACTCGTCGATCAGCTCGCCCTCGTCCTCGAGCTCCTCGTCGTCAGCCGGCGGGAGATCGGTGTCGTCGGCGTCACCGCCGGCGGCGGCATCACGGCGGGACTTGACGGGCTTGATCGCGCGAGTCACGAGGTAGCGGAGCACCTCTTCGGTGATGTGGAGGCTGCGCTCCAGCTCCGCGATGGCCTCCGCAGGGCTCTCGAACACCACGATGTGGTACGAGCCCTCGCGATAGCGATCGATGGGGTACGCGAGCCGGCGGCGGCCCCAGGGCGCGACCTTGACGATCTGGCCACCCGAGGCGACGACGTAGCGCGTGGTGCGGTCAATGACCGCCGCGGCCTTGTCATCCGGCGAATCCGGCCGGAGGACGAGCATGAGTTCATAGCGGCGCACGGCCAGCTCAACTCCTTCCAATGGGATAGTGCCCCGTTGACGGCATGCCGGCACGGAGCCGAAAGGACCCGGGGAGGATAGCACGCCCTGCGGAGGTCCCCTGTAGACTGGGGCGCACCTGCGGCCGGGGACCGCGCAGGACCTCA
>CAIYZX010000098.1 GCA_903930745.1 uncultured Chloroflexota bacterium
CCGTCCATGACGGGCATCAGCAGGTCCATCAGGACCACGTCCGGGGCGAGCTCCTCGGTCATCGAGACGGCGCGGCGTCCGTCCTCGGCCTCACCCACCACCTCGATGTCGTCAAGCAGCTGGAAGAAGCTGCGCAGGCCACGCCGGACCACGGCATGGTCGTCGGCAAGCAGGACCTTGATCAACTGACTCGTGCCCCCACCCTCATCGGCCCCCACGGCGTCAACGTTGCCGTTGAGCATAGCCCTTCCCGCGGCCACATCACCCACGTGCTCGTCCCCCGGCCCCGTCCACCGCGTCCGCGTCCACGCCCTCGGCACGCTCGCGGCTCCGCGTGGCGAGGCGGATGGAGGTGAACGGGATCCGCACCTCGCGGAACACCTCGGAGCTCACGAGGAAGCCCAGCAGCAGGAAGACGACGCCGAGGAGCTTGCCCCACGCGAAGAGCTCCGTGGAGCCCGCCCGGTTGAGCGAGTCGCTGATCGTGGGAAAGAAGGCGCCGAGGGCGATCAGCAGCGTGGCGGGCACGCGCGAGTGGACCTTGCCGGCAACGAGGGCGCGGGTGGCGCCCGGCAGTGAGGCCACGAGGTTCACCGGGATCGCCACCACGGCGATCACCAGGTTGAACAGGAAGTGGTCGAAGGGCTGGTTGGGGTCCAGGGAGTACGGCAGCACCCGCCTCTTCGGCATGAAGACGTACGTGGAGAAGAGCGCGCCCAGCAGCAGGGACATGGCGCCCGGGATGTTCATCACCGGCGTCAGGAGGCGGAGGTAGCCGGGCATCGCGTCGCCCACGGGCTGGCCGGTGGCGGGCGAGAGCGCGTAGCCGGGTGCCGGGAGGGCGGGCGTCATGAGCATCAGGACGGCGGAGAGGACCGTGGTGAGCACGATGGCGGCGCCCGCGAACCGCGGCCAGGCGCTGTTGCCGAAGTAGGTCTCCACGCCGATCGCGATGGCCAGGATCACCGCGCCGATCAGGTAGAGCAGCGGCAGCGGCCCCGCGCCCGCGTAGCTGGGGCTGTTGCGGATCATCAGCGCCACGAGGCCGGACAGGAGCAGCAGGATGGCGTACGTGTAGCCGAAGCGCGTCCTGCCCAGGAGGTAGGCCGTGCCGAGGCCCAGCCAGGCGGCCGTCCAGACGGCGCCCGTGAGATACCAGGTGCGGTAGAGCGTCTCGTTCCAGCCGGCGGCCGCGGCGATGGCCTCCGCGGCGGTGCCGAAGCCGAACCAGACCATGCCCAGCGCCCAGACCAGCTGGAAGCCCTGGCGGCGCTCGCGCCACTGGTCGATCAGCAGCAGCGCGAAGACGAACGAGAGGACGGACGAGATCGCGGGCAGGATGATCACACCTGGTCCCTGGTGACGGAGGCAGGGTTGGCGGCGGCCGATGCGGCGGCGGCCAGCTCGCGCACGGTGGTCTCATGTGCCGCGGTGAAGGCGAGGAGGAGCCGGTCCAGCAGGCCCGTGGACGTGTCGTAGAGATCGCCAACGCGCGCGCTCTCCACGCCCCGCTTGCGCGCGACCACGGAGAGCTCCGCGAGGAACGGACGGCGGGCGGAGACGAACATGGATACGGCGTCCGAGAGGGGGATCCCGTGGACCGCCAGGCGCTCGCCGAAGCGCGCGGAGATGTCCACCGCCTCGCGCTCCGCGAGGGCGCGGCCGGGGCCGATCTCGTCCAGGTGGCGGACCAGCGCGTCCACGAGCTGGCGGCCCAGGTCGCGGAAGGTCTCGCGGTCTGACGCGGGAACGGTGGAGCGGGGATCCGGGGCCATGGCGTGGGGCTCGCCGTAGCGGCGGCGGTACGCGGCGGAGAGGCGGTCCGGTGAGGCGCCGAGGCTGGCGAGCGTCCCGATGGGTCCCGTGCGACGGGCGGCCACGAGGCGCTCCAGGGCCTTGCGCTCGAACCGGCGATGGCCGCCCGGGGTGGTGAAGGCGGGGACGCGCCCCTCGTCCGCCCAGCGGCGCAGCGTGTCCGGGTCCACGCCCAGCAGCCGGCTGGCCTCACCCAGCGCAAGGCGTTCGGCGGGGCGGCGCTGGGGCGGCTGGGGATCGTCTGTCACGTAGCGGTGTCTCCGCGGGTGCTCCGGGGATCGGCGGATGACTGATCACGCACGAATTCTATGTAAACCTAGGCATGCCATGTCGTCCCGGACGGCGCGAGTGTAGAAGGGGCGTGCCGGGGCGTCAACCGTGGTGATTGCGGACCGGAGCCGGGGCCCCGGCGGGGCCGATCAGGCCTCGACGAACTCGTGGTCGTCGCGATGGATGCCGTCGCAGAGACCGAAGCTGGCGGGCTCCGTGGGCAGCGGCACCGGGCGCATGATGTCCCGGACGGTGCCGCGGCGGCAGAACAGGTAGCCCTTCTCCGCCATCCACGCGCGGACGCACGCAACGTCAGAGTGGAACTGGTGGGGACCCGGGTTGACGGGCGTGGACTCCGCCCAGCCAACCGCGACCTCGGGGGCCACGGTGTCCAGCAGGTTCACCCGCCAGGGCGTCCCGGGGATGATCTCCCGGCAGCCATCACAGCGGATCGCGACGTTGTCATTGACGATCGTGCGGATCGTCACGCCCATGATGTCCATCGGCGGGAGGATACCAGCCCGGGCACCCCGCGCGACGGGCGGTCTGGCCCGTTTCGCGGTGCCACGCGTGCCATGCCCTGGCCCTGTCCGGGTCCCGCTCGGGCCGTGATCGGGCCCTGCTCGGGCCGTGCTCGGGCCCTGCTCGGGGCCCTGCTCGTCGGCGGGTCAGATCACCGTTCCCGGCGGCAGGCGCCGGACCATGGAGACCGCCACGGGCGTCATGTGGCGGGACCAGAAGCGGGCCGCCTCGCGGTTGGCGCACTCGTGGTCCACCGCGCACCGCTGGTAGCCGTTGTCCGTGGCCCAGGCGA
>CAIYZX010000099.1 GCA_903930745.1 uncultured Chloroflexota bacterium
GACAACGCGGATCTTGAACCCGCCACCACGCAGGAACGGGCCCTCTCGGCGGCTCCAGAGCCGGTACTCCGGGGCACCCTCGTCGTGCAGTGCGGACACGTCGTCACGGCCGTACGCGTGGACCACGAGCAGGCGGCCGCCAGGCCGCAGCACCCGGTCCACCTCCGCGAGATCCGCCCACTCCACGCCCCGGAACCCGGAGAAGAGCGTCACGACGAGATCCAGCGAGGTGTTGGGCGCCTGGATGCGGAGTGGGGCCGCCAGCTCCACGACCAGCGGATCGGCGCCGACCTGGCGCAGGGCGGGGAGCCACGGGGCGCCGGGGCCGTCCACCAGGGCGACGGCGCGCCCGGCACCCACGCCCAGGGCCGCCAGGGCGCGCGGAATCTTGCCCTCCAGGTCGGCGGCGGCGGGGATGACGTCCGGATGGTGGGGCCCGAGGCCGGGCTCGATGGCTGTCACGTCCGTTGCAGCATACGCGGACTGCGCCCACGGGGTGTCACGGGGGCGGTGGCGGTGGCGGCCAGGCGTGTGAGCCCGGATCTCATCGAACGCGGAGGATCCGCCCCGAGCGGCCGGCCAGCGGCACCGCGGCGGTTCCATCCGGAGCCGGCACGGGGTCCCCGGCGGGCCAGGGCCAGCCGGCCGGCGTCACCGGCTCCAGCGTTGCGCCGTGGCGGGCCTGCAGCGGCACGCGGAGCGTGGCCGGCTCCTCGCCGGCGTTGAGCGCCACGATGTACGCGGCCTTCGCGTTCCCCATCCCGTAGGCGGCGGTCAGCTCGTCCGACGCCAGCGGCGTGAAGGTGCCCCGGCGCAGCGCGGGCTCGGCGTGGCGGAGGGCGACCAGGCCCGCCAGGCAGGCGAGCGTCTGCCGGTCCCAGGCCGCTCCGTCCCAGGGGAAGGCACCCCGGCAGAACGGGTCATGACCGCCGGCCATGCCGATCTCGTCGCCGTAGTAGATGCACGGCGCGCCCGGGACGGTCATCTGCACCAGCGATGCCAGCCAGACGGACGACCGGTCATCGCCGCAGATCGTGAGGATGCGGGGCATGTCGTGGCTGCCCAGCAGGTTCAGCTGGACCGCGGTGATCGCGGGATCGTAGGTGGTGAGCTGGTGGTGGACGCGCGCCAGGAACCCGGCGCCGTCCTCCCAGCGGACGTTGGCGCGGACGTCGCCATGCGCGTCGATGGCCTCCTGGTTCCGGTGGCCGGCCGCGGCGAAGGAGAGTGCCGCGAAGCCCAGGGGGTAGTTCATGTAGGCGTCGAACTGGTCGCCCTGGAGCCAGCGATGGTCCTCGTGCCAGATCTCCGCAACGATGTAGGCGTCGGGGTTGATCCCCTTCACGCGGCGCCGGAACTCGCGCCAGAAGTCGTCGTCGTCGATCTCCGCCGCCACGTCCAGGCGCCATCCGTCGGCGCCGAAGCGGATCCAGTGCTCGGCGACCGCCATCAGGTACGCGCGCACCTTGGGGTTGTCCGTGTTGAGCTTCGGCAGGGCGGGGAGATTCCACCAGGCGGTGTAGCCGAGGCTGGAGATCTCCTCCTGCCCGAAGCGGTCCGGTCCATCCTCGCGTGCCGCCTGCTCGGCCTCCGCCGCAGACTGGCTCGGATACGCCCGGAGCGGCAGGCCGGCGCGGAGCCGTTCGCGGTCCACGTGGAACCAGTCGAGATACGGCGAGCCCAGGCCGGTCTCCAGGATGTGGTTGAACGGCCAGAAGCCACGGCTGGCGTGGTTGAAGACACCGTCCAGGATCACCCGCATGCCCCGGGCGTGCGCCTTGTCCAGGAGCTCGCGCAGGGCGGCGTCTCCGCCCAGGAGGGGATCCACTGTCATGTAGTCGTACGTGTGGTACCGGTGGTTGGAGGCTGAGCTGAAGACGGGGTTCAGGTAGATCGCCGTGACGCCCAGCGCGGCCAGGTGGTCAAGCCGGTCCGCCACACCGTAGAGGTCGCCGCCCTTGAAGCCGTAGTGCGTGGGCGGGGCGTCCCACGCCTCCAGCTCGCCCGGGTAGTCGACACGACCGCTGCGCGCGAAGCGGTCCGGGAAGACCTGGTAGAAGACGGCGTCCTTGACCCATTCGGGCGTGATGATCCTCATGTCGCAAGTCTAGCCGCCGCCGGTCTAGACTCCAGCCATGACGGCCAGACCCTCACGCCGCGCATCATCGCGATCTCTCCTCGGTCGGGTGGGAGTGGCCACCCTCGTGCTCGTCGCCGGCTGCGGCGCGCCAGCAGCGCCGTCCTCCAGCCCCCCCGGCGCATCGACCACGCCCGCGGCATCGGCGAGCGCCGCGCCGGCCGAGACCGCGTCGGCCCAGGCGGTGCAGTGCGGCGGGCCTGCGATGGACCCGTCCTGGTGGCACGACCGGGTCTTCTACGAGGTCTTCGTCCGCAGCTTCGCGGATTCCAACGGCGATGGCCGGGGCGACCTGCGCGGGCTCACCGCGCACCTCGACGACCTCAACGACGGTGACCCCGCCACGACGACAGACCTGGGCGTCACGGCACTCTGGCTCATGCCGATCGCGGCCGCCGAGAGCTACCACGGGTATGACGTCACGGATCTGCAGGCGGTGGAGCCGGACTACGGGACGGCGGACGACCTGCGCGCCCTGGTGGCGCAGGCGCACGCGCGCGGGATCAAGGTGATCCTGGACTTCGTCCCGAACCACACCTCGGACAGGCACCCGTGGTTCCAGGCGTCTCGAGATCCGGCCTCCGACAAGGCGGACTGGTACGTGTGGCGCGACACCCCGCCCACCGCAAACCAGGGCGCATGGCACCAGCTTGACGACCGCTGGTACCTGGGCCAGTTCTGGTCCGGCATGCCGGATCTCAATCTCCGGAACCCCGCCGTCACCGATGCGCTCGTCACCGCGGCCGAGTGGTGGATGGACGAGTCCGGCGTGGACGGCTTCCGCGTGGACGCCGCGAAGCACCTCGTGGAGGAGGGGGACACGCTGGTCAACACGCCCTCGTCACGTCGCTGGCTCGCGGACTTCCGGGCGCGCCTCCAGCGGACACACCCCTCCGCGATGATCGTCGCGGAGGTCTACGACCTGGCGGCCAGCTCGGCAGCCTTCGTCCGCGACGGGGGAGCAGACCTGGCGTTTGACTTCCCGCTGGCCCGCGGCCTGTACCAGGCGGCCAATCTCGAGGACACGGCCCCCCTCGCCGGCGCGCTGGCCGACGCGCAGAAGCTCTATCCGCCCGGAGGCTACGCCACCTTCCTCACCAACCATGACCAGACCCGGGTCATGACGGAGCTGGGCGGGAGCCTGGAGCGCGCGAAGCTTGCCGCGGGCCTCCTGCTCACCCACCCTGGCGTGCCCTTCATCTACTACGGCGAGGAAGTGGGCATGGGAGGGCGGAAGCCGGACGAGCGGCTGCGCGTCCCCATGCCGTGGACCGGGGAGTCGCCCGCTGGTGGCTTCTCCACCACCACACCGTGGCAGCCGATGGGCGACGACTGGCCGGGTGTGAACGTCGCCTCCCAGGTGCACGACCCGGGGTCCCTGCTGTCCGCCTATCGCGAGCTCATCCGCCTTCGCGACGCGGAGACCCCCCTCCGGACCGGGGCCACCCATGTCGTCGAGACGACCACCACGGCGATCTCCGCCCTGCTTCGCTCAACCCGGGCGTCGTCGGACGTCGTCCTTGCGAACCTCGGCACCACGGCTCTGCCGTCCCCGGTGCTGTCCCTTGGCGATGGCCCGCTCTGCGGCGACGTGACGGCCACCGTCGTCTACGCCACGGCGGACGCGGCCGGCACACCGGCGCTACCGCAGGGGGATGTGACGGCGCCCGCGGTGACCGAACGGGGCGGCTTCTCGTCCTGGACGCCCGTGCCAATGCTGCCGCCGCGAAGCGTGACGGTGATCAGGCTGGTGTCGCGCCCCTAGAGACCATGCGTCGGTACCCCCGGCAACGCGAGGCTGCTCGGGGGTACGCGGCGGCGGCCGGCTACCCCTTGACGGCGCCGATGGCCAGCCCGGACGTGATCCACCGCTGGGCGAGCAGGTACACGATCGCGGGCGGGATCGCGAACATGATCGCGAACGCGGAGAAGAGCGACCACGGGGTGCTGGTGAACTGGCCCTGCATGGAGTAGAGCGCCATCGCCAGCGTCTGGTCCTGGGCCAGGTTGGTCAGGAACATCCACGAGAAGTAGAACTCCGTCCAGCCGGAGACGAAGCCCAGGAAGGCGGTCACGGCGAGCGCGGGCACCGCGAGCGGGAGGATCACGCGCAGGAAGGTCTGGTTGATGGACGCGCCGTCCACGGCGGCCGCCTCCTCCAGGTCTCGCGGGATCGTGTCCAGGTACCCCTTGAGGTTCCAGATGGCGAACGGCAGGAGCCCGGAGACGATGGCAAGGCCAACGCCCAGCAGCGAGTTCCGGAGGTTGAACCTGCCCAGCACCGGCAGCTCCAGCGACACCTGGTTCAGCAGCGTGAACAGGGGCGTCAGCGTTGCCACGGCGGGGAGCATCAGGACGCCCAGGATCGCGAGCATGAGGACCTCGCGACCGCGGAACCGCAGGCGCGAGAACGCGTAGGCGGCGGACACGCCGATGAGCACCGAGACCAGCGACGAGCCGACCGCGATCTTGAGAGAGTTCAGCGCGAGGCCAACGAAGCCGATGGGGTTGTTGGTGGGCTGGCGGATGACCTGCGCGTACGCCTCAAGGGAGGCGTTGGACGGGATGATGCTGAGGCCCTCCGGGCGGGAGCGGTTCAGCGGGTCCAGGGAGAGGCTCACCACCCAGACCACCGGGAACAGCACCGTGAGGAGCACGGCGATCGCCATCGCCTGCAGGACGGCCTGTCTGCCGATCCCGAGGATCCGCTTCCGAGTCGCGGAGAGTGGAGCAGCGTCTGCGGTCGTGGCCATCTCGCCTCCCCTACAGGTCGTACGTCCGGGTGGCCCGGGCCATCCGGTTGGTCAGCAGCGTGACCGCGAGCAGGATGAAGAACATGATCACCGAGAACGAGGCGCCAACGCCGTACAGCCGCTGCTCGTTGACGAGGCGGTAGGCCTGCGTGACCAGCAGCTCGGTCCTGCCGAAGGGTCCACCCTGGCTCATGAAGTACGAGAGGTGGAACAGGTTGAACGTGACCACGAACCCGTAGATCGCGTACGGGACCATGGCCGGCCGGAGGTACGCGACCGTGATGTTCCGGAACTTCTGCCACCCGTTGGCTCCGTCCATCTCCGCAGCCTCGTACAGCTCCTGGGGCACGGACTGGAGGGCACCGGTGGCGACGACGGAGTTGAGCGGCCACCCGAGCCAGGTGTTGGTGATGAGCATCCCGTAGAACGCGAGCGGAAGGGGAACGAACGGGATGGGGTCCTGGACCTGTCGCATCCAGTCGATCCGGAAGGCCTCCGGGGGCATGCCGATGACCTTGCCCGCACCGGCAAGCAGGAGGTTGATGGCGCCGTAGTCCGGGTCGTACATGTTGCGCCAGACCGTCGCCACGATGATCGCCGGGATGACCACGGGAATGATGAACAGCGCACGGTAGATGCGCCGTCCCCGGAGGCCCCTGGTGTTCAACAGGATCGCGATGGCGATGCCCAGGACCACGTGGATGACCACGTTCACGAGGGCCCACCACAGGTTGTAGATGATGAGTCGCAGGAAGTAGAAGTTGGGGATCGCGAGCTGGCTGGTCAGGACGTCGACGTAGTTCTTGACGCCCACCCAGTCCGGCGGCGCCGAGCCTTGCCGTAGGTTCTGGATCCCGAAGTTGGTGAACGACATCCAGACCTGGAAGAGCAGCGGGTAGAGCGTGATGATCCCCATCACGAGGAACGCCGGCACCAGGTACAGGTACGCGATCCGCATGCCGCGGCCGGGACCGCCGCGTTGCGGTCTCGCTGGTGTCGCCGGTGCTTTGGCGGTCGCGCCTGCCATGGTTCGGGTGTCCTCCCGCTGGGCCCGGTCTGGACTGGTGATCCGCCCGGGGTGACCCATCGGCAGCCCCGGGCGGACCGGTTGGCCGGGCGAGCGCCCGGCCAACCCGTGCGGCGTGGCTACTTGCCGTTCGCGGCGTCCATGGTGGAGCACGCAGTGGCGATGGCGGTCGCCGGATCGGCGTTGGCGTCCAGGATCTGGCGCCAGGCGTCACCGAAGGCGCCCCAGTAGTTGCCGAACTCCTTGGCCTGCGGGCGCGGGTCACCCGCGTACACGGCGTCGGCGAACGACTTCACGAGGGGATCCACGATGGAGACGTTCTTGTTGGCCGGAACGTGGCCGGCGATGTCCGCGTAGATGCCCTGGCCGGCGGCGTCGGTCATGGCCTTGGCGAACGCGATCGCGAGGTCCTGGTTCTGGCCGGCGGCGTTGATGTACCAGCCGTCAACGCCGGTCATCGTGGCCGAGACGCCGGCGGGGCCGGCGGGGACGGGCGCGATTGCGGCGTTGGGACGCGCGGCGCGGTAGTCGCCGAGGGTCCAGTTGCCGTTGAAGATGATGTCGATCTCGCCGTTCTTGAACGCGTCGTTGACCTTGCCGTAGTCCGGGTCAACGAGGGCGCCTGCGGCCTTGAGCTCCTTGACGAAGGAGATGGCGTCGGCAACACCGGAGTTCGCCGTGGCGGCGCACTTGTTGGCGTCGTCGAAGATCTTGCCGCCGAAGCCGTTGTAGAAGCCCCAGCCGAAGTAGGCGCCGTCGATCATGCCGACCTTGCCGCCGTCCTTGACGAGCTGCAGCAGCTCGGCGGTGGTCGCCGGAGGCGTCTTGATCTTCTCGGCGTCGTAGTACATGGCCACGGCCTTCAGGCCCTCGGGGACCATGTACACCTTGCCGTCAACGGTGGCGCCGCCAGCCGCAACCTCGGACGTGTTCGCGAGCACGTCGTCGATCTTGCCGGTCAGGTCGGCCAGGAAGCCGCCGCGGACCATGTCACCGAACGGGTCGTTCGGGGCGATGAACAGGTCTGGGCCGCCGCCGGCCGCGGACTCGGTCTGGAACTTGGTGAAGATGTCGTTGAACGGGATGTCCTGCGCCGTGACCTGGAGGTCCGGGTTCGCGAGCTTGACGTTGTCAAGCACGCGGCTGAACGCCTTGAACTCCGCGCTGCCGCCGGACGAGCCGTAGGCGTGCCAGATGGTCAGGCTGCCGGTCAGGCCCGTCGGGGCCTCGGTGGCCGGGGCCTCGGTGGCCGGGGCCGGGGTGGCCGGGGCCGGGGTGGCCGGGGCCGGGGTGGCAGTGCCGCCGCCGCAGGCAGCGGCGAAGATCGCGGCGCCCATCACGAGCGCGACGAACCGCTTGGTCTTCAACATCGTGGTTGTGCTCTCCTCCAGAGTTGCCAACTGGTTGCGTACCTCATCCGGCGACACGTGCCGCCGGATGCCGGACCGGGTCCGGACGTGGGAGCGATGGGGCAGCGGTGGCCAGGCACCCGTTCGCCGGCCCGTGCCGGGTGGCATGCCAGGACTGCGTCCGGGGACGCCCGGACTGCCCGCTCGATCGTCAGCCTCTTGCCCGGTCCACCTCCTGCCGCTGGCGCGGCGCCGGCCCCGTGGAGCCGCGAATCACCAGTCGCGTCTCCAGGCGGAGCTGTTGGGGGCTTGGATCCCGTCGTTCCACGACGGCCAGGAGCAGCCGGACCGCGGTCTCGCCCTTCTCGCGGATCGGCTGGTGCACCGTGGTGAGCGGTGGGTTGGCGTACTGGCTGATGTCCACGTCGTCGAAGCCCACCACCGAGAGATCCTCCGGCACGCGGAGGCCATGCTCGCGGGCGGCGCGCATGACGCCGATGGCGATGGCATCGGACATGGCCAGGACGGCAGTGGGCCGAAGACCGGCATCCCAGGCGCGGCGGAACGCGCTCGCACCACCCTCGATCGACGAGGTGCTCATGACGATGGCGGAGGGGTCCAGGGCGATGCCGCGGGCGTCGAAGGCGGCGGCGTAGCCCACCAGGCGACGGGTGTGGACGCCGTGCGGATCCTTCGCCTGGCCGGCCTCGGGCGGCTCAACGCCAACGACGAGGATGTCACGGTGGCCCAGGGCCAGGAGATGCTCCGCGGCCTCGCGGGCGCCGCCCTCGTCGTTGACGCCCACGCCGGACTGGTCCGGGAAGGCCGTGGAGTCCACCATCACGATGGGGAGGCCGGCGGCGCGCACCTGCTCCACCTCGGGATGGCCGGCGGCGAGGCCCACGGCAACCACGCCGTCCACCGTGGCACGCCCCACGGCGCTTGCGAGCGACCCGTGCAGCGGCGAGATGAAGTGGAGCGCGTACCCCTCCTGCTCCGCGGCGAGCGCGACACCCTCGCTGAAGGCGCCGAAGTACGGGTTGGAGAAGATGACCGAGAGCGCCTGGGGCGTCAGCACGCCGATGGTGCGCGTGTGGCGCTGGCTGAGCATCCGGGCGACGGGATGGGGCCGGTAGCCGAGTGAATCCGCGACCTCCCGGATCCGCGACGCCGTGTCTGGCGCCAGCCGGTCCGGGCTGTTGAAAGCGAACGACACGGCGGTCTTCGACACGCCCGCCTCGCGGGCGACGTCGGCGATCCGCACACGCCGGTGGGTCCGCTCCTCCACGGTCTCCTCAACTGCCGCAACTGCCGGGTCATGGGTGCCGCGGGCCGCGTGAAGGGCGGCTGGCGCGGCGGGTTCGCAGGGATGCAAAACCGGTTTAGCAAACCGGTTTAGGCGAGGTTAGACGGGAGGTCGCCCCAATGTCAAGGCCCTTGCACAATCGGATCCGCCGGAGGACCGCCGGGATCGGTTGCGAGGGCTGCCGTGCTCCGGGGGTGGCATGATGCGCACATGCTGCGCACCTTCCTCGACATGCCCGGTGGCGTCCGGATCTTCCTGGGCTACGCCTTCCTGCTGCTGGGCCTCATCGGCCTGTCGCTCCGCTGGGTCATCGACCAGGCGATCAGCGCGCCGGTGTCCCTCCCGGGCGTCGTCGTGATGATCCTGCTGGCCTTCACGATCTTCACCACCACGCTGGTGATCCAGCGCAAGCAGGCGGGACGAGGCCTCGCGCTCATGCTCTCCACGCTGACACTGCCGGCGATCCTGCTCGCGATCCTGGCCGCCCAACCCGTTGCGGCGCTGTTCCTGGCCGTCCTCGCCGGGCTCCTGTTCTTCGGCCTCACCCGGCAGGACGTGAAGGACTGGCTGAACGAGCTCTAGCTGCGGCCACGGGCCACGCACGCACGGGCACGGGCCACGCACGCACGGGCGCGCGGGAGTACGCTTCGGGAGCGTCGGCGGACCCGTTGCCGGCGCGGCCCGCCGGCCCGTCCCGATCGGCGCCCACGCACCGGAGCCCCCCAGCGTGTCCACCCAAGACCAGCCCGGCCCTCGCCGCCACCAGTCCACGGGCGCCACCGGCACGCCGCGTGCCGGGCGGCGCGAGACCCCACGGCCCGATGAGACGCGGCCCTCGGCGCTTGTCCGGCTGCGGACGCCGATCCTCGCACTGGCCGTGATCGCGATCGTCGGCGGCGTTGGCCTGTACGCCTTCACCAGCGCGGCGGCTCCGGCCTACGCCTGCACCTCCATCGACGCCGCGCTACCCGCGGCAAGCGGTGAGCTGGGGCAGGTCCAGGCGGACCAGGGCGCCGGCCACGTCCAGGCCGGCGACCGGATCACCTACGCGGTCTGCCCGCCCGCGTCCGGCAAGCACCTCAACAGGAGCGGCTATGGCCCGCTCCAGCCGGACGTCTACGGCCCCAACGACGCCAGCGCGCCCAACGGCTGGGTCCACAACCTGGAGCACGGCGGCGCCGTCCTCCTGTACTCCTGCGACAAGGGCGCCTGCGACGACGCCGGACTCGCGGCGCTCAAGGCCTTCGCAAGCGGCTTCCCGGCCAGCCGCTACTGCGCGCTTCCCGCGGGCGTGGTTGGCCCCGTGGTCGCCCGGTTCGAGCAGATGCCCGCGCGCTACGCCGTCCTGGTCTGGGGCCGGGTGCTGTACATGGACAGCCTGGACGCGAGCGCCGCGTACGACTTCTACCTCCGCTACGGCGAGCGCATCGCCGATGGCCGCTTCATCGCCCCGCCCGAACCGCAGTGCGCGGTTCCCAGCGCCTCCCCCGCCGGCTGATCACCGGCCCCCAAGGAGCACGAGAGCATGCGCCTCCACGCCTACTACGACCGCTACGGCGACGAGCGCTTCGGCGTCATCGTGGACGGGCGCCTGCTCACGGGCTCGCAGCTGGAGAAGCGGGGCGCGCTGGACCCGGCGATCAACACCCACCTGGGCATCGGCTTCCACGTGGCGTACGAGACGGGCTGGCTGGACGCCGTGCGGCTCGCGACGAAGCGGGCGATCAAGGCAGGCGCCCCGCTGATCGGCCTGGACGAGCGCCGGCCCGCCCCCGCGGTGAGCCCGGCCCACACCGGCAAGATCGTCTGCGTGGGCCTCAACTACGGCGAGCACGCGCGCGAGGGCGGCCGGGGCGTGCCGGACCGGCCGATGCTGTTCGCGAAGTTCGCCAACGCGATCATCGGCGACGGGGACGCCATCGTCCGCCCGGAGGGCACCCGCGCCCTGGACCTGGAGGTGGAGCTGGGCGTGGTGATCGCCCACCCGGCGCGCCGCGTGGCCCTCGAGGACGCCATGGACCACGTCGCGGGCTACGTCGTGGTGAACGACGTGAGCGCCCGTGACTGGCAGGGCAACGCCGCCGCGCTGCGCGAGGGCGAGAAGGGCGACGGCCAGTGGCTGCGCGCCAAGAGCTCCGACACCTTCCTGCCCGTGGGCCCCACGCTCGTCACGCCGGACGAGCTGGACACGCTCGCCGGCCTCCCGGTCCGCTCCTGGCGGATCCCGGGCAGCGGCCCGGACGAGGGCCAGCCGATCCTGATGCAGGACTCGAACACGAGCGACCTGATCTATCCCGTCGCCGAGCTCGTCAGCTTCATCTCGAGGCACGTCACCCTCCAGCCGGGCGACGTCATCGCCACGGGCACGCCCGCGGGCGTGGGCATCTTCCGTGATCCGCCGGTCTTCCTGGAGCCGGGCGATCGCGTCCGCTGCGAGGTGGTGGGCATCGGCGTGGTGGAGAATCCCGTCGTCGACTGGACGGACGACCCCCGCCCGGAGCCCTGACCCGGCGCCCGAACCAGGAGGAGACGCAACCCATGCTCGCCCTCGTCAAGACCGCCCCGGGCCCGGGCCTCACGCTGACCACCGTCCCGGATCCCGTCCTGGGCCACAACGACGTCATCGTGCGCGTGCACCGGACCGGCATCTGCGGCACGGACCTCCACATCGAGTCGTGGGACGCGTGGGCCGCCAAGACGATCAAGCCGCCGCTCGTGGCCGGCCACGAGTTCATGGGCGAGATCGTGGAGGTGGGCAGCAACGTCGCGGACTTCAAGCCGGGCGACATCGTCAGCGGTGAGGGCCACGTCACGTGCGGCCGCTGCCGCCACTGCCTGGCCGGCCGCCGCCATCTCTGCGCGAGCACCGTGGGCCTGGGCGTGGGCCGCGACGGTTGCTTCGCCGAGTACGTGGCGCTGCCGATGACGAACATCTGGCACCACTGGCCGGGGATCGACCCGGAGGTGGCCGCCATCTTCGACCCCTTCGGCAACGCCGTTCACACGGCGCTCGCGTTCCCGGTCCTGGGCGAGGACGTCCTGATCACCGGCGCCGGCCCCATCGGCCTCATGGCCACGGCGGTGGTCCGCCATGCCGGTGCCCGCTACGTGGTGGTGAGCGAGCCCAACGAGACCCGCCGCGAGATCGCGAAACGCATGGGCGCCACCCGCGTGGTGGACCCGCGCACCGAGAGCCTGGC
>CAIYZX010000100.1 GCA_903930745.1 uncultured Chloroflexota bacterium
CCGACCCCGCCACGCGCAGCGGCACCGCCCCGCCATGCGCGGCGAACTCCGCCTCCGGGAGGCTGTGCGCCACGAGCGCGTCCTTGCCGTCCCGCTGGTGGCGCAGCCGGACCAGCAGCGACGCCTGCCCGAACAGGTCCGTGAGGCGCGCCTTGCGCTCCGCCCAGCGGTTGTTCGTCCCGTCAGACCCCGGCAGCCCCGCGGCGAAGACCAGGCGCCCGTTCGCCCGCACCTGGATCATCACGGGGAGACCCTTCGCGAGCGCGTCATCGGCCATCCGCCGGCCCAGTGCGTAGAGCGCCGCGAGGTCCGCGCGCGGCAGCACCAGCTCGCGCTCCTGCGCCTCGAGCTCCTCGACGGTGGGGAACGTCTCGTTGGTCACGGTGGCTCCTCAGGCTTTCGGGGGCATGGCGGCGGCGTTGGCGGTGGCCCGACCCACCCAGGCGTCCAGGGCGGCATCGTCTGCCACGAGGTCGGCGGGCAGGACCACCCAGCCACGCATCGGGCGGCCTGGCATTGGCGCGAAGGGCGTGGCGCCGGGGAGCGCGAGGGCGTCGGCAGCACCGGCGTCGTCCAGGCGCACGAACCAGCCATCGGCGAAGAGCCCGCAGGCCAGGTTGCCGCCCACGAAGAGGCACGGGTACCCGAACATCTTCCGCTTCGCCGCGACCGGGTGGCGAGCGGCCACGGCCTCGAACCGGGCGATCAGCTCCGGCGGCGACTTCTCGAACTTCGGGGACATCGGGCGGCTCCTCCCGGCGCGACTGGACGCCGAGAAGGATAGGCCCGGTCAGGGGCGCAGGGTCCAGCGCACGAGATCCGGACCGTCCGCCACCTCCACGTGGACCGTCGCGCCCTCGCCCGGCAGGTGGCAGACCACGGTGATCACGTCCGTGTTCACCTTGTAGGCGGGCTCCCACCAGACCACGTAGAACGGCGTGGCGCCCACGGAGACCCACGGCTCGAAGTCGGACGACGGGGCGGGCCACACCAGGTGGACCGTGTAGGCGTAGGTCTCGCGATCGTGCGCGGCGCACACGTCGCCCACGGACGCCGGCACCTCCGTCCGCTGCATCGTGAGCGTGATGCCGTGCACGGTGACGGCCTGGCCCAGGCGGCCGCTGCCGGTGTAGATGACCGGCGTGGGCTCCGGGCGCGGGTCCGGTGTGGGCTTGGCGGTGGGCTTGGGCGTGACGCGCGGGGTGGCGTCCGGCGTGGTGTCCGGGGTGGCCGATGCCGAAGCGGAGGCCGATGCCGAAGCCGAGGCCTCCGGGGCTGCCGATGCCGTTGCGCTGGGCTCCTCGCTCATCGAGGGCGAGGCGATGGGGCTGGGCGACGCCGGCACGGCGCTGCCGGTCTCGAGCGCGATCGCGCTGGGGCTCACGGTGGCCGGACCCTCGGCGCGTCCGCTCGCAAGGGCCGTGACCACGACCACCACCGCGACGACGGTGGCCGTCAGCGCGCCGAACGTGGAGACGGCGCGGCGCCACCGGGGCAGGGCCCATCGGCCGCCTGCGGCTTCGGCATCGGCCACGGCCTGCGCCGCCATGCGCTCCATCCGCGCGTCCAGCAGGTCCACGCGCGTGGGTGTCAGCGGCTCGCGGAGGATGCGGGAGAGGTCGCGCTCCAGGTCCTCCATCGGCTGCTCAGGGCCGCGCATCCAGCACCTCCCGCAGGCGCGCGAGACCGCGCACGATCAGCTTCTGGGTGGCGGCCTCGCCCTTGCCGATGATCGGCCCGATCTCCTTCGCCGAGAGCCCCAGGCCGTACCGCAGCGCGATCGCGTCCTTCGCAGGCTCCGGGAGCTGGGCCAGGGCCGCTCGCAGCGCGGCATCGCGCTCCCGCTCCAGGTAGCCGGGCTCCGGGCCGGGCACGAAGCCCGCCGAGGGCGCCATTCCCGCGAGGTGGACCTGGCGGACTTTCCGGCGCCGACCCTGGTCGATGGCCGCGTTGCGCGCGGTCCGCAGGAGCCACGGCAGGCCAAGGTCCACGGACGGGTCGCGGGCCACCACGGCGAACGCCCGCTCGAAGACCGCGGCGGCGAGGTCCATCGCCTCGTCCTCGCCCGGCGAGATCGCCCGCAGGTAGCGCAGGACGGCGTCACGGTGCGCCACGTACAGCCGCTCAAGGGCGACCGCGGCCGTTGGCGTCACCTGCACCTCCCTGGCTCCAAGCGTGATCGCGTCCAGCATGCCGCACCCTGCTCCGGTTGTTCCCCGTGGAAGACGCACGGCGGGTGGTTCTCCGGACATCGATGCTTCGAATGTCCGTTCGCGGGCCGCCGGTGCGTCTTCGGGGTATGGGATGGGCCGGTGGGCCCTTGGCCGATGCCGATGCGCACGGCACCCTCACGGACGCGGATGCCGGATCGCCGGCACGAGGTGGGACATGGACGAGCAGGGGAGCGTGGTGGAGCTGGGTCTCCGGGCATCGAAGGGCCGGACGCGGCCGGTGGGTCGCGGTGGCGCCCTGCGCTCGCGCGCGCTCGCGGCCCTGCTCGTCGCCGCCCTCGCCGTCCCGATGGCGCCCGCCCCGTCGCCGGTCTCGGCCATCGCGACCGCCGCCCCGGCCGCCCCGGCCACCCCCGCTCCCGTCCCCACCGCCGGCCAGGCGGTGGTCGCGGACGCCGCGCCCGCCCCAAAGCCAGAACCCAGGGTGGACGCCTCGCTCTTCCCCGCGCCGGAGATCATCACGCCCGCCGGCAGCTCCTGGTCCCGGACGCCCGTCCTGGAATGGACCGCGGTCCCCGGCGCCACGCAGTACTGGGTGGAGATCTATGACCCGGACGCCCAGGTCTTCCCCGGGATCTGGGCCTGGACCACGTCCACGCGCTGGGCTCCCACGGTCATGCTGGCGCCCGGCGTCCACACCTGGCGCGTGGCCGCAGGTGACAACGGCGGCGTGGGCGCGTACGCCATCTCCACGTTCACCCGGACCGGGACCTTGGCCACGCCCGCCCTCACCACCCCCGCAGATGACGCGGTCATCAACGAGCCGGAGGTCCCGCTGCTCCAGTGGAGCACGGTGGACGGCGCGGGCGGCTACGAGATCCAGCACGCCACGTCGGCGGACATGGCGGACGCGTTCAGCGGCTTCGTGTACGGCACCTCGTGGGTCCCGGAGTTCGCCAAGGGCGGCCAGGACTGGTGGTGGCGCGTCCGCGCCCTGGGCCAGCATGCGTCCACGGCGTGGACCGGCGCGTGGTCGGAGGTCCGCCACTACAGCGTGACGTACGCCACGGCCCCCACCGTCACGGAGCCCGCGGACGGGGCGGAGGTCCGCGACATCGAGCTCGCGTGGGACCCCATGCCCGGTGCCCGCGACTACGTCCTGCAGATCACGCCCGGCCCGTCACCGGACTGGGGCTCCGCGGAGACCCGCGAGATCACCACGCAGCAGACCCGATACCAGTGGTCCGATCCTTCGGCCCCCGTGCCCGCCACCTGGTCCTGGCGCGTTCGAGCCCGCGACCACGCGCTGGTGCCCGGCCCCTGGTCCACGCCGCGAACGGTCACCCGCATCCTGTCGCCCGCACCGGAGCTCCTCGCCCCCATCGGCGGCGCCCACACCGGCAGCGTCCCGCTCCTCTCGTGGACGCCGACGCTCCGCGCCTCCACGTACCTCGTGCAGATCGCCACGGACGCGGGCTTCACCACCGGCGTTCAGAGCCTCCGCACCACGGAGACCAGCGTGGACCTGGTCACGGGCATCCTGCACCTGGACAGCCTCCTCGTTGACGGCACCACCTACTTCTGGCGCGTCAGGGGCCTGGACGAGGCCACGGAGCTCATCGCCAACGATCGGCCGGCCAGCCCCTGGTCCGCATCGGCCACCTTCGTCTACGACCCCACGCCGTCGGCCCTCCTGGCGCCCGCGGACGGCGCCACCGTGGAGGTCCCCACGCTCTCGTGGGTGGCCAGTGACGCGGACGTCTACCGGATCACGATCAAGGACAAGCACGGCGCCACCGTGGTTCAGGACACCACCATGGCCACCACGTACACGCCGCGCATCCGCCTCACCGTGGCCAACGGCCCGTTCACCTGGCAGGTGCAGCGCGTCATCGCGCTGAACGACACCACCGGTCCCGCCGGCTGGACCAGCGCCACGCGCTCGTTCTCGCTCGCCCCGCTCACGGCCACCGCCACGGAGCCCGTCCCGCTCCTGCCCAGCGGCACGCACGGCGTCACCTCGCCCACGCTCACGTGGACGCCCGTCGTGGGGGCGGACCACTACCTGGTGTTCCTCGCCGCCATCGACGGCACCATCGCGGACCCCGTTCCCTCGGACGAGGCCATCGCGTACTGGAGCGACAGCATCCTCGCCTACCCGGCGTTCACGTTCCGCCGCGGGCAGCTGGACCGGCACCTGTACACGTACCGGATCGTGGCCTATGACGCCGCGCGCGATCCCATCGCCGTTGGACCCGCGGCCACGTTCATCCTTGACCCCCTCGCCGCGCCGGTCCTGACGGGCCCCGCGGACTGTCTGACCGTGGACTGCCCGGCCTGGAGCGACACGCCGCGCCTCTCCTGGGAGCCCGTGGAGGGCGCCTCGTTCTACGCGCTGGACGCGCCGTGGGACTCGCGGACCTGGGAGCCCGGCCTCTACACGCCGGCCACGGAGGGCGGCTTCTCCATGGATGCGCTGGGCGTGGACCCGTATGCGCACCCGGGCCTGTACGGCGCCACCACGTGGCAGGTCCGTGCGTGCGTGGAGGGCTTCTGCGGTCCGGCCGCGTCCGCCACGTATCGGCTCCGCCTGCCCACCACGCCGCTGCTCACGCCCGCGGATGGCGCCATCGTCGTGGGGCCGCAGATCACGGTCCGCTGGGATGACCTGCTCGCCGCACCCGCGGACCCGGGCACGCTGGGCACGCCCCAGAGCGAGGCCAAGACGTACGCCCAGAAGTTCGGCACGGGGGAGGGCCTCGCCGCCACCTCGCTCACCGGGGAGTCCGGCACGTGGCTGGTCTGGGCCCTCACGGGTGCCGGGACGCCGGGCGCGTACAGCGAGCGCTCGTACACCATCTCGCTCCCGGGGCCGGAGCCGCTGGCCCCTGCCGATGCGGCCGTCTTCGACCGCACGCCCGCCCTCACCTGGGCACCGCAGCCGTACGTCCGTCACTACGACGTGGCGATCTACCGCGTGCTGCCCGGCGGCGACGAGGTGTACGTGGAGACCTGGTCCAGCGAGCACGCGGGCACCGGCGCGTACCACGAGCTGGGCGCCGGGACGTACCGCTGGAGCGTCCGCACGGAGGGTGACTGGGGCCAGAGCTCCTTCGGCTCCGCCCGGACCTTCACGATCACGGCACCTGCCGGACCCAGCCCCCTGACGCCCGCCGCGGGCCTCTTGGAGACGGACGACCTCCTCTTCACGTGGGCGGCGGTCGATGGCGCCACCTCGTACGGCTTCCAGGCCGCAACGGACGCCGGGTTCGTGGACACCGTGGCGACGGTTGGCACCGTCCAGCCCGCCTGGGCGCCCACGTTCCACCTGCCGCAGGGCCAGCTCTACTGGCGGGTGACCGCGTACGGCCCGTCCGGCGGGGAGCTGGGCCGGTCCGCCGTGCGTGCGCAGCTGCTGGACACCGGCGGACCGGTGGGGAACATCGCGATCAACGGCGGCGCGGTCTGGACGCGGTCCCGAACCGTGACGCTCACCGTCCCGGCCACGGACGCCGGGAGCGGCGTGACGAACGTGGCGCTCTCGAATGACGGCACCGCGTGGACCACCCGCACGTACGCACCTGTCCAGTCCTGGACCCTCCCCACCGTGACCGGCAAGCCCACCGTCCGCGTCCGATGGCGCGACGGCGTGGGCCACTGGTCCGCCACCTCGTCCGTCTGGATCCAGGTGGACACGCTGGCGCCCGTCGCCTGGACGCCCACGGCGGGGCTTGCGTCCAGCGGACCCGTGGTGGCCGCCGGCGGGACGCTGCCTGTCGTCGTCACGTGGCCCGAGGCGGAGGACTCCGGGTCCGGCGTGGTCTCGTACGACCTCGCGATCCGCGTGGACGGCGGTGCGCCCAAGGTGCTCGCCACCGGCCTCGCCGCCAGGACCGCCCGGCGCAACCTGCCGCCCGGGCATGCGTACCAGCTGGGCGTCCGCGCCCGCGATGCCGCCGCCAACCTCTCAGGCTGGGCCTGGGGCGCCAGCTTCCGCCCCACGCTCGTCTCCGAGAAGAGCGCCGCGATCACGTGGCGGGGCACCTGGCGGGCGGAGGCGGACCCTACGCACCAGGGCGGGGCCACGCGCTACGCCACGGACCGCGCGGCCTCCGCAACCTTCACGTTCACCGGCCGCCAGGTGGCGTGGGTGACGGCTGCGGGCCCGGACCGGGGCGTGGCCCGGGTCTTCGTGGACGGCGTGCTGGCGCGGACCGTGGACCTTGCGGCCCTGCCCGCGGGTGACTGCGTGGTGGCGTTCCGTGCGACCTTCGGGGCCACGGGCACGCACACCGTGCGCATCGTGGTGCTGGGGACGGCCGGGCGCCCGCGCGTTGATGTGGACGGGTTCCTGGTCCAGCGCTAACGCCGGGGCCGGGGGCCGACCGGGTGGACGGCGCCGGCCGGACCTGGGTGCGGCAGGGCACTCGGATGGAGCGTGGATCGCGTGGCTGTCACGCGGCCGGCTCACCCCATTGACACCTCGGAAGTATCGCCCCAAAATCCCCGGAAGTCTCCCCGTACAACCGTCGGAAACACCCCCTGAGAACCGGGAGCGCAAGCGGCGTGATCCGATGCCCATGAACCCGACCACCCGGCCTGCGAACTATCGGCAACGCGTGATCGATGCCGAGCTCGCCGAGGCGCTTTCGGCCGCGGGCGCCGTCCTGCTGGAGGGCCCGCGTGGCTGCGGCAAGACTGCGACGGCGACCATCGCCGCACGGAGCCAGGTCCGGCTGGACGTTGACGAAGCGATGCGTCAGGCCGGCCTGGTGGCTCCGCAGCTGCTGCTCACCGGCGATCGCCCGCGACTCATCGACGAATGGCAGCTTGTGCCAGCGGTGTGGGACCACGTTCGTCGAGCCGTCGATGACAAGCCGGACGAGGCCGGCCACTTCATCCTGACCGGGTCCGCCGTGCCCGAGGAGGTGACCGAACGACACACCGGCGGCATGCGCATCCTCAGGCTCCGGATGCGGCCGATGTCGCTTGCAGAGAGTGGCCACTCGACACAATCGGTCTCCCTGGCGGGACTCATGGCCGGAGAGACCCCGGCGGCGATGGACCCCGGTCTCGACATTCATGCCCTTGCCCAGCGGATCGCCGTCGGCGGCTGGCCGGGGCTCATCTCCCGAACGCCGGATCAGGTTCGGCGGATCCTGGTGAGCTACCTGGAGGACACGCGCCGGATCGACCTCGTCCGCGTCGATGGCGTACGTCGCGATCCAGAGAACGTCGGGCGCGTTCTCCGCTCGCTGGCTCGCCACATCGCAAACCAGACGTCGGCGAGGGCGATCGCCGCGGATGTGTCCGGCTCAGACCAGGCCATCAAGGAGGAGACGGTCGCCGACTACATCAGGGCGCTCACCCGTGTGTTCATCGAAGAGGATCTCCCCGCCTGGTCGCCCGCATTGCGGTCGCGCGTTCCGCATCGCAGGGTTGTGAAGCGGCACTTCGTTGATCCATCGCTCGCGGTCGCCGCACTCGGCGCGACGCCCGCCCGCCTCGTCCGGGACGTGGAAACGATGGGCTTCCTCCTGGAATCCATGGTCGTCCGGGATCTTCGCGTCCATGCGCAGGCGATTGGCGCGCGCGTCTTCTACTACGGCGACGACAGCGGCCTTGAGGCGGATGCGATCGTCGAAGACGCGACGGGACGCTGGGGCGCGTTCGAAGTCAAGCTGGGGCAGTCCCAGGTGGACGAGGCCGCAGCCCACCTCCTGGAGGTCGCGCGGCGTGTCGATCCGGAGAAGCACGGCGGTCCGGCAGTGCTCGCCGTGGTGACCGGATGGGGTCCGGCCTACCGCCGATCTGACGGAGTGTGTGTCGTGCCGATCGGAGCCCTTGGCCCGTAGGCTCGCCTGCCGCGGCCGCCCTCCCTGGTGAGACCGGCTCAGGCCCCGCGCGGCACCAGCCTGGCGGCGATGAACGTGGTGAAGGGCACCGCCAGCACGATCCCCACGGAGCCCACGATGGACCGCAGGACCTCGATGGTGATGGACTCCCCGGAGGCAAGCGCCCCCAGCGGCTGCGGTGAGAGCCCGAAGAGCAGGAGCAGCGGCAGCGAGGCCGCCACGTACGCCAGCACCAGCGTGTTCACGGTGGCGGCGATGTGCGCCCGCCCGATGCGCATCGCCCGCCCCGCGAGCGTCGCCCGGGACGCGGCCGGATCGGAGTGCGCCAGCTCCTCCACGGTGACCGCCTGCGTGACCGTCACGTCGTCCAGTACGCCCAGCGCGCCCAGGATGATGGACGCGAGCAGCAGGCCGGAGAGGTCGAAGTCCGTGCCGATGAGCCCGCGCAGGTACGCCAGCTCCTCGTTGCCCTGGAGGATGGACAGGCG
>CAIYZX010000101.1 GCA_903930745.1 uncultured Chloroflexota bacterium
CCAGCACCGGGACGCCCACCATGATGGAGACCGTGCCCAGCGGGATGCCCGTGTAGCGCGAGATGCCCTGGTGGAAGACCTCCCACGGCGAGAGGCCAACGCCCGCGCGGACCATCATCGCGATGCCCAGGCCGAAGAGCGCGAGGCCGATGAGCAGGCCCGGTAGCCGCGGCAGCACGCTCGCCGGGTTCCAGCGCGACGCGGAGTCCGGGGCAGCAGGGGCGGGGGACGTGGGGCCGGCGGCGGACATGGGGTGCGATGGTACCGGTGAACAGGCCGTCGCCACGCCCGTCTCCCGGGTGACGGCCGGCCGCCCCGCTTGCCGGACCGGTGTGTCACGATCCACGCATGGAGATCACCTTCCTCGGCGGGGCTCGGACGGTCACCGGTTCGCGCCATCTCGTTGACACCGGCAAGGCCAAGATCCTCGTGGACTGCGGCATGTTCCAGGGCGGCCCGGACGAGTCCATGCGCAACCGTGTGCCGCTGGGCTTCGACCCGCGGACGCTGGACGTGGTGGTCCTCACCCACGCCCACCTGGACCACTGCGGCCTCCTCCCGCTCCTCGTCCGCGAGGGGTTCCGCGGCCAGGTCTTCTGCACCGCGGCCACCGAGGAGCTGGCGCGCCTCGTGCTGCTGGACTCCGCCCGCCTGCAGGAGGAGTTCGCCAAGCGCGCCGCCCGCCGCGAGCGCCGGGACCCGGAGCGTGCCGCCCGAGACGACCAGCGCGACGAGCGCCTCTTCGACGAGATGCTGGACCTCGCGGTGGAGGGCGCCCGAAGCCCGGGCGGCCCGGACCCCGAGGACCTGCTCCGCGCCGCCGGCCCCATCGTGGAGGTGGACCTGGACGGCCCGCTCTACACGGAGGACGACGCGGAGGCCACGCTCGTCCACCTTCGGGCCATCCCGTACAACACGGAGATGGAGATCGCCCAGGGCGTGCGCATCACCCTGCTGGACGCGGGCCACATCCTGGGCTCCGCCATCGTCCGGATGCGCCTCTCGCACGCGACCGGCGGCCGCGACACGGTCATCGTCTTCTCCGGCGACCTGGGCCGCCCCGGCACGCCCATCCTCCGCGATCCGACGTCCGTGGGCGAGGCGGACGTGGTCCTGTGTGAGTCCACGTACGGCGGGCGAGAGCACGAGGCCGCGGACAAGGCCATCGCGGGGCTGGCGGCCGCGGTCAACGACACGGCACGGCGCAAGGGCGTGCTGCTGATCCCGTCGTTTGCCATCGGGCGCACCCAGGAGATCGTCTGGGAGCTCTGCCGCCTCGTGGAGGCGGGACGGATCCCGGAGCTCCCGCTCTACCTGGACTCGCCGATGGCCAAGGCGGCCTCGGACGTCTACCGCGCCCACCCGGACGCGTACGACCAGGAGACGCGCTCGCTGCTCGCGGCCCGCCGGGCACCCCTGGACTACCCGCGCCAGCACATCGTCCAGAACATGGCGGACTCCCAGCGCATCGAGCGGGCGAACCCGCCCTACGTGATCGTGGCCTCCAACGGCATGCTCACCGGCGGCCGGTCCGTGGGGCACGCGGAGCATCTCCTGGACGACCCGAACGCGATGATCCTGTTCGTCGGGTACCAGGGCGAGGGCACCCTGGGCGGGCACCTCGTCCGCGGCGCGGACCACGCGCGCATCAACGGACGCGAGATCCCCGTGCGGGCCGGCGTCCGGTCCCTGGACGGGTTCAGCGCGCACTCGGACGAGCCGGAGCTGCTCGCGTGGCTGGGCGGCTTCATCCGCGGGCGACGGCCCGGCGATCCCGGTGTCCCGTCGCGGGTCTTCCTGGTCCACGGCGATCCGCCCGCCCAGCAGGCGCTGGCGCCAAAGGTGGAGGCGCTGGGGCTGCGCGTGGAGATCCCGGCCTGGCAGCAGACGGTGTCGCTGGACTGAACGCGGCGCGGCGGGCGGCCGGTACGATGGCCGGGTGCCCCTGCTCATCCTCAAGCTGACCCTCACGCCGCTGCTCGTTGGCGGGGCCAGTCTCGCCGCCCGGCGCTGGGGGCCGGCCATCGGCGGCTGGATCGTCTCGCTGCCCCTCACGTCCGGGCCCGTCCTCTTCTTCCTCGCCCTTGGCGAGGGTCCGGCGTTCGCCGCCGGGGCCACCGTGGGCAGCCTCCTTGGCATGGCGGCCATCTGCGCCTTCGTCCTGGGGTACCTCGCCCTCGCGCAGCGCGGCCCGCTCGCCTCGCTGGTCGCCGCGACCGCCGCGTACGCTCTCGCAGCCATCGCCCTCGCACCGGTCGCCGGTCTGCCGTTCCCCCTGCTCGTCCTGGGCGTCGCCGTCGCCCTGCTTGGCGTCCTGCGCACGCTGCCTGGTCCATCCGCCCAGGGCGCCACCCGCGCCCACCCGCGCTGGGATCTGCCCGCCCGCGTCATCGTTGGCACCGGCCTCGTGGTCCTGTTCACCACGCTTGCCCCCAGCCTTGGCCCCTTCCTCTCGGGCATCGTCACCACCTTCCCGGTCTACGTGTCCGTCCTCTCGGTCTTCGAGCACCTGCGTGCGGGTCGCACCGGCGCCATCGAGGTCCAGCGCGGCCTCCTGACCGGGCTCTTCGGCCCCGTGGCCTACTACACCGTGGTCCGGTACCTCCTGGAGCCCACGGGCGTCGCCGTGACGTTCAGCGTTGCCGTGGTGGTCACCGGCCTCGTGGGCGTGGCCGCCCTGCGCGTGGTGCGGGCAGGCGTCGCGAACGCCGCGACGAGCGACCTGGAGCTGGAGCCGGACTCGGTCTGAAGGCGGGCGGAGACCAGCGAGTCC
>CAIYZX010000102.1 GCA_903930745.1 uncultured Chloroflexota bacterium
CCGAGGGCGGACTTGGCCTGGCCCGTGACCCGATGCCGGCCCCCGGCGAGCACGCAGCGAAGGTCCGCGAGGCCGAGGGCGCCGGAGAAGCTGGCGCCGAAGTGGCCGAGAGCGCCGAGGCCACCGAAGCCGGAGCAGCCGCAGCAGCCCCCGACCCCGCCACCCCGGGGACCCCCGCCTGATGTCCGCCGAGTCCGGCCTCGACACCAAGCTCGCCGACCTTGCCCGCCAGTACGACGAGGTTGGCCGGCTCCTTGGCACCCCGGAGGTCCTCGGCGACCCCTCGCAGCTCCGCAAGATGGGCCGCGAGCTGGCCCGCCTGGAGCCCGTGGTGGCCGCGTATCGCGAGCTCTCCGAGACCCGCGAGCAGCTCGCCGGCGCCCGCCAGATGCGCGACCAGGAGTCCGACGAGGAGCTCCGCGCGATGGCCCGCGAGGAGATCGGCGAGCTGGAGGCGCGCGAGCAGCAGCTCCTGGACGACCTCAAGGTGGCCCTCCTGCCGCGTGACCCCAACGACGATCGCAACGTCATCGTGGAGGTCCGGGCCGGCGCCGGTGGCGAGGAGGCCGCGCTCTTCGCGAGCGAGCTCCTGCGCATGTACACGCGCTACGCCCAGGAGCACAAGTTCCAGACAGACCTCATGAGCCTCAACGAGACCGGCATCGGCGGCATCAAGGAGGCCATCCTGGAGGTCACCGGCGACGGCGCGTACAGCCGCCTCAAGTTCGAGGGCGGCGTCCACCGCGTCCAGCGCGTCCCGTCCACGGAGTCCTCCGGCCGCATCCACACGTCAACCGCCACCGTCATCGTCATGCCTGAGGCGGACGAGGTGGAGGTGGACATCGACGAGGACCGCGACCTCCGCATCGAGGTCAAGCGCTCGTCCGGCCCCGGCGGCCAGTCCGTCAACACCACGGACTCCGCGGTCCGGATCACCCACCTGCCCACGGGCCTCGTGGTGGAGATCCAGGACGAGAAGAGCCAGCACAAGAACAAGGCGAAGGCGATGAGCGTCCTCCGCTCGCGCCTCTACGACCAGCAGCTGGCCAGGCAGCGCGAGGAGCAGAGCGCCACCCGCAAGAGCATGGTGGGCGGCGGCGATCGCGCGGAGAAGATCCGCACCTACAACTTCCCGGACAACCGGGTCACGGACCACCGCATCGGCACCACGATCTACAACGTGCCGGGCGTGCTGGAAGGGCAGCTGGACACGCTCATCGACGCGCTGGTGATGGCGGACCAGGCGGAGCGCCTGCGCAGCCTCACCGAGGACGCGGAGGGAGCCGGCGGGTGACCCCCGGGTCTGGCGACGGCCGCTCCACGGTCGCCGGGCTGGTTGCCATCGCCTCCGGGCGCCTTCTGGAGGCCGGGAGCACGTCCGCCCGCCTGGACGCGGAGCTGCTCATGGGGCACGCGCTGGGCATCGACCGGACCGGCGTGATCGCCCACGGCGCGTCACCTGTTCCTGCGCCCGCGGCCGCGGCCTTCGAGGGGTTCGTGGTCCGGCGTGAGGCCGGCGAGCCCGTCGCCTACATCCGCGGGACGCGGGAGTTCCACGGCCTGGCGCTCGCTGCCGATGCGCGGGCGCTCGTGCCGCGCCCGGAGACCGAGCAGCTGGTGGACGAGGCGGTGGCCGAGATCGCGCGTCGCCTGACGTCTTCGCCGCGTTCCCCCGGTGCTGCGCCCGTACGCGTGGTGGACGTGGGGACGGGCACGGGGGCGATCGCGGTGGCGGTGGTTTCGGCGCTGCGGCGGCGCCGCATGGACCAGGCGGTGCACGTGACGGCGGTGGACATCTCCGCCGATGCGCTGGCGCTGGCCATGGAGAACGCGGTGGCCCACGGGGTGGCGGACCGGATGGCGTTCCACCGGGGCGACCTGTTTGATGGGCTGGGCGACGGGGCCGAAGCTCTTGATGGCGCCGGCGGGGCCCGGTTCGACGTCGTCTGCGCCAACCTGCCGTACGTGACCACCGGCGCGATCGCCGGCCTGGCGAAGGACCTGGCGTTCGAGCCCGTGCTGGCGCTCGATGGCGGCCCGGACGGCCTCGACGTCATCCGCAGGCTCCTTGACCAGCTCCCGTCCCGGCTTGTCCCGGGCGGCGTGGCGCTCCTGGAGATCGGCCATGACCAGGGCGAGTCCATCCTGGCCGCCTGTGCGCAGCACGTGCCCGGCTGGCCGGCGTCCGTGGCGGCGGACCTCGCGGGGCTGCCGCGGCTCGCCCGCGTGGAGCGGCCCGTCTCGTGAGGAACCATCGGCCGCACGTTCGCCCCGCGCCGGAGTTCCCGGTCCGGATGCTCGCGCTGGACATCGACGGGACGCTGGTGGGGCCGGACGTCCGGCTCTCGGACCGGATCCGGGCGGCCATCTCGGAGGCCATCGCGCGCGGCGTGAAGGTGAGCGTGGCCACCGGGCGCATGCCGTCCTCCGCGGTGATCTTCGCGGAGCTGCTGGGGCTGGTGGAGCCGGTCATCGGCCACCAGGGCGCGGTGATCCGGGCGATGCCGGAGCCTCTTCGTGCGGGGTCGCGCGCCGGCCGCGCCGGTGGCGGGAGCGCCGGGGGCGCCGGCGGTGCCGGTGGCGGTGGGAAGGTCCGCGAGGGGCGGATCGTCCCGTTCGGCGGGCGCATCGGGAAGCTGCTGCACCACGACCCCATCCCCGCGGACGCCGCCCGCGACGCCGTGCGCTGGTGCCGCGAGAACGGGCTGGATCCGCATGTGAACCACCTGGAGCGGATCATCGCGGAGGAGGATGACCCGCGGTTCGCGGACTACTCCGCGTACCTGGGACGGGACGCGGAGGCGGTCACGGACCTCCTGGATTCCATCCGCCGGCCGGTGACCAAGGTGATCGCGGTGGGGGAGCCGGGGCGGCCGATGGCGCTGATCGACGATGCCCGCCGCCGCTTCGAGGGCCGCGCCACTGCCACGGTGTCGCACCCGCGGTTCCTGGAGTTCACCGCGCTTGGCGTCACGAAGGGCCACGCGGTGGCGTGGCTGGCGCACCGGGCGGGGATCCCCATGGGCCGGGTGATGGCGATGGGTGATGCGCTGAACGACTACGAGATGATCGTGGACGCGGGCCACGGGGCGGCGATGGCCACGGGTCCGGCCCGGCTGCGGCGCGATGCGCGGTACATCGCCCCGCCGGTGTCGCAGGACGGGGCGGCGCAGCTGATCGAGGCGCTGGTGCTGGCCTCGCCGGCCGATGCCCGCCGGGCCTCCGCGCGTCTCGAGGAGGAGGCGCGGGCCCAGCGCGAGGCCCCGGGCTTCGATGACGAGGACCACGGCCAGGGAGTCCCGGTCCAGTGAGCGACCCAGCCCCGGCGCCCGCGCCCGCGCCCGGTTCGGCCCCCGCGCGCGTGGTGCCGGACGGTGACGCCGCCCGCGCGGAGGCCATCGAGCTCCTGCGTGCCGGGCATGTCGTCGCCATCCCCACGGACACCGTCTACGGGATCGCCGCGGACATGGCCCTCCCCGATGCCATCGAGCGCCTCTTCGCCGCCAAGCAGCGCCCGCCCGAGAAGGCCGTCGCGGTCCTGCTCGCGGACGTTGACCAGGCGTGGGAGCTGGGCATCCGCACCCCCGC
>CAIYZX010000103.1 GCA_903930745.1 uncultured Chloroflexota bacterium
CACGCGCAGGACGATGAGCGCGGAGATGGCGAACGTGGCGGCGTCCACGATGAGCACCGGCCAGGCGACCGCGCTGAGGCTGGCCACCACGCCGGTGATGCCGGCACCCACCACGCCCATGATCATCCGCGTGCTCTGGCCAAGCGAGTTGGCGGCCAGCAGGCCTTCGACGGGGACCGCCCGAGGGACGACCGCGCCGCGCGCGGGGCCGAAGAACGTGCCCACCACGGCCTGGACGAGCGCGAGGCCCATCAGGAGGGGGACCTGACCGGCGATGGCGGCAGGGACCATGGCCAGCATCACGACGGCCCGGATGGCGTCCGAGGCGATCATGATCCGGCGGCGGTCCGTGCGGTCCGCGATGGCGCCCGCCACGAGGCCCACCGTGACAGGCGGCAGCGCGACCAGGATGGACATGACCGCGATGGCCGCGGTGGAGCCGGTCAGCTGCAGGACCAGCAGGAAGAGGGCGAGGTAGGTCATGCCGTCGCCGAGGTCGCTGATCGCCTGGGCGATGTAGAGCCTGCGGAAGTCGGGGAGGCGCAGGAGGTCGCGAGCGCCGAGATCGCGCGCGACCGGGACGTCAGCCATTGGAGTCCTCTGAGGAGTTGATGAGTGGATAGACGGCGAGGACGATGCCCAGCGGGATGGCGCCGGGATCCTCCACCCCGGCCTCCGCGGCGAGGTCCTCGCCCGAGAATTCGCTGGCGAGCGCCGTGAGGCGCTCGCGGAGCTCGTTGGCCCGTGCGGGCGACAGGCGGGCCACGCCGCGCCACACGAGCAGCCGGCGGTCCGGCGGGGCGTCCTCGTCCGCGGCGACGGCCCCGGAGCGGATCGCCCGCTCCACCTCGGCCCGCGCCGTGTCGAAGATGGTGGCCAGGGTCTGGTGCAGCACCTCGAGCCCCGCGGCCGCATCACCCGAGAAGAGCGAGCGGTCCAGCTGGAACGAGAGGGCGGCGGGCAGGTAGCGGGTCTCGATGATCCCCGAGACCACGCGCCGCTCCACGGGCCGGACGAGGCCCGCGCTCACCAGGATCTCGATGTGGTGGTACAGCCGCGTCTGGGGGAGCCCCAGGCGGGCCGCGATCTCCTTGACGTTCCAGGCCGGGGACCGGCGCTGGACCATGGTCTCCAGGACCTGCATCCGCGTGGGGTCCGAGATGGCCCGG
The DNA here is from genome assembly GCA_903930745.1 of uncultured Chloroflexota bacterium. GTDB lineage: Bacteria > Chloroflexota > Limnocylindria > Limnocylindrales > CSP1-4 > CAIXZV01. Next base: position 1,170 of record CAIYZX010000103.1, read on the forward strand.
AGGGCCTCCACGTCGCGGATGTAGCGCACCTCCTCGATCGCCGCGTCCGGCGCGAGGTCGTCGTCCGGCGGCACCGGCGCGGCGGGTGACATGGCTCGTTCTCGCTCCTGTGATCATTTAACAAACGTTGAATGGAACGATAACCGCTGAATGGGAGTTGTCAAGCCCCCGGAATCCGGCACCATGGCGGCATGGTCCAGCGCGAGGCGGCACGGCACGAGGGATGGCGCACGGTCCGTGCGGCCGCGCCCGCCGCCACCCGCGGCCCGCGCCACGGCCGGATCACGTTCCTTGGCCACTCCACCCTGCTGATCGAGGTGGACGACCTGCGGATCCTCACGGACCCCATGCTGCGCGAGGGTGTGGGCCCGGTCCGCCGCCAGGTGGAGCGCGTGCTGCCGGAGCTCTTCGACCAGTTGGACGCGGTGGTCCTCTCCCACGGCCACCATGACCACATGGACCAGCCCAGCCTGCGGAGGATCCCCGGCCATCCCACGGTCATCGTCCCGCGGGGGTTCGGCGCCTTGGCGGCCACGTGGGGCCTGGGGCCCGTGGAGGAGGTGGCGCCCGGCGACCACCTGGCCATCGACCGGGTGCACGTGACGGTGACGGAGGCTGCGCACTCCGGGCGGCGCGAGCCGTTCGGGCCGGAGGGCCCCGCGCTGGGCTTCCTGGTGGAGGGAAGCCGGAGCGTCTACTTCCCGGGCGACACGGACCTCTTCGACGGGATGGCTGACCTCGAGGCTCGGGACCTGGACGTGGCGCTGCTGCCGGTCTGGGGATGGGGCCCCAACATCGGGCCCGGGCACATGGACCCCGAGCGGGCGGCGCAGGCCGCGGCCATCCTCCGGCCACGCCTGGCGATCCCCATCCACTTCGGCACGTTCTACCCCGCGGGCCTGCGGCGGGTGGCGCCCAAGCCGTTCGAGACCCCGGGGCCGGCGTTCCTCGAGGCGATGGCACGCCACGCCCCTGACGTCCCGGTGCGGCTGCTGGCACCGGGCGAGGCCATCGAGCTCCCGGCGCGCTGAGCGGTCGCGGCCCATCCGGCGGGGGCGCGGCCCCGAAGGAAGGGGCAGGACGCCATCGTTTCGGCCGGGGCAAGTCCACCCGGCACCCGGAGGTCACATGTCAGCCGCCATTCCCGCGGACCGCGCCCGCTCGCTTGCCCGCTGGAACCGCTTCCTCGCGGTGGCCCACTTTGCGCAGTTCGTGCTGATGATCGTCGTCTCCAAGACGACGGCGCTCTTCGAGCCAGTGGTCCCCACCATCAAGCCCATCCTCACGGACGGCAAGTTCACCGGCATCGAGCCCACCGAGGTGGTGCTGATGTCCGTCCCGCTCGCGTACGTGATCGCCACGTTCTTCCTGATGAGCGCGATCGCCCACGCGGCCGCCGGCTGGCTCGTGAAGGGCCGCTACGAGGCCTGGCTCGCCCGCGGCCTGAACCCGCTCCGCTGGGTGGAGTACGCGTTCTCGTCCACGGTGATGATCGTCGCCATCGCGTACATCTCGTACATCACGCAGTTCACGGCCCTGATCGCCATCGCCGTCTGCAACGCGTCCATGAACCTCTTCGGCTGGTCCATGGAGGCCGCCAACGAGGGGCGGCTGGCCCGTGGCGAGAAGATCGACTGGAAGCACTTCATCTTCGGCTGCATCGCCGGCATCGCGCCCTGGATCGCGGTCTTCTCGATCCTCTGGGCGTTCTCCATGCAGGACGGCCTGCCCGCCGATGCCCAGATCCCGGCCTTC